>JBCDHA010000501.1:0-3375 GCA_038750705.1 Bacteroidota bacterium | reverse complement strand
TTATAAATCGCGCTACATTGGCAACTTTACGGTTAGGTATGACGGCTCTAACCAGTTAGGTAATAGCGACCAGGCAAGGTATTTGACCACGTGGAATGTTAGTGGTGCCTGGAACGTGCATAATGAGTCTTTCATGGAGTCCTTACCCTTTATCGATAATCTGAAATTAAGGGCTACCTATGGTGTTTCGGGTAATTTACCACCGAGTGCAAGTGCATTATTAAATTTGCAGGCCGATGTAACGGTACGGCCGACGGACGTTGAGCCTTTTCTTGAAATAGAAGATCTTACCAATACTGAGCTTACCTGGGAGAAATTGAATGAACTAAACGTAGGTATGGATATTGACTTATTCCAGTCTAGAGTAAGCGCTTCTTTGAACTATTACCGAAGAGACGCCACTGATCTAATTGGTATAGTTCAAACCAGTGGCGTTGGAGGGCAAGGTCTTAAAGTCGGAAACTTTGCCGATATGGAAGCAACGGGGTATGAGGCTTCGATTAATACCCTAAACTATAGCAATAAAGATTTTTCATGGCGTACGAATTTTAATTTTGGATATACCAGAGATGAGATCACCCGACTTGATTTTGGCCCAAGAATAGTGGATGCAATAGGGCAAGGCGGTGCGGCAGTTTTAGGTGGCCCCCGGCGAGGTCTTTACTCTACCCAGTTTGCAGGCTTGAATAGCCAGGGAATACCAACATTTATAGATGGAAACGGCGAACGTGTGTTTCAATATGATTTACAGGACAGACAGAATCTTACTGAAACACTTGTATACGAGGGCCCCGTGGAGCCTAGAGGTGCGGGTGGTTTGACAAATACGTTTACTTACAAAGGCTTTTCTCTCAGCGTTCTTTTATCCTATAAATTTGATTACAAAATTCGCCTGAATGATGCTTTTTTCTCTACCTACACCGATTTCGACGCGCTTGCCGGTGACCTTGTAAACAGGTGGGTGGTTCCAGGTGATGAGCAACTTACCGATATTCCTGTCATTCTTGACAATGGTGTCGCGCTAACAAATGGTGATGTAGTATTAGCCTATCAGCTTTATAATAAAAGCAACGTACGGGTAGCTGATGGTGATTATGTAAGGTTAAAAACAGTACGCTTATCTTATCAATTACCTGCAAATGTGTTAAAAAGAATAGGGCTTAACAATGGATCAGTGTCTTTGGAAGGTCAAAATTTGGCGCTTCTTTATTCTGATGACTTCCTTAACGGACAAGATCCGGAGTTTTTTAGTACCGGCGGAGTAGCGCTGCCCCAACCGAGATTGATCACTTTTTCATTAAATCTGGGCTTATGAAATATAGTGTGCATATGGTGAAGCTGTTGAAAAAGGCATTCCTGGTATTTGTACTGATACTAACTGTAGCCACCTGTTCGGATTTTTTGGATGAAGTACCGGATAACAGAGTAGAACTGGATGACTTGGAGAAGGCCGGTCAACTTCTTACAAACGCATATTCTAATGCCAGCTATGCATTTACGGAGTGGATGTCAGACAATGTGGACTGGACAAGAGGTACAAACTTGAGAACCAGTCACCTGCAGATGTATGCCTGGGAGGATGTTACCACAGGTCCGAACGAACTGGATACACCGGACTTTTACTGGTTTCAGACCTACAATGCTATAGCACACGCCAACGAAGTGCTGGCCGTTTTAGATGACCTTCCTGTAGAATCAGATGAGGAAGCGCTCAGGAAAGATGCTGTTGAGGCGGAAGCTTTACTTACCCGCGCTTACGGACATTTTATGTTGGTAAACTTATTTGCCGAACATATTACTCCCCAAACCGATTCAGATGATGGTGTTCCGTACGTTAAAGTGCCTGAAACCATTTTCATAGAAACTTATGAAAGGGATGACATTGAAGATGTTTATGATGAAGTAGAAGATGATCTTTTGGACGGGCTTGAACTTGTAAATGATAACTTTTTTGAAAATTCAGGTAAGTATCATTTTAATAGGAATGCGGCTCTTGCCTTCGCTTCCAGGTACTATTTGTTTAAAGGTGATTACGTGCGCTGTCGGGACTATAGCTCTCTGTTACTTGGCTCCGATCCTTCTGCATTTGTAAGGGACCTCACTTCACCGGAATTCCAGAATGCGAGTTCGTCGATAACCGGTTATCCGCAACTCTATTCATCACCGGATTTGCCGAGTAATCTCATGCTTATGAGAAAACTGTCTCTTGTGCAGCGAACGGACTTCTCTTTTGGGCCTAATCGCGATACTTATGGGGACCTTTTTGCAACAAGACCTTTTCAAAATACAACCGATGAACGGGAAAATCCGGCATTGGTAAAAGGTGAAAATGCACTTTGGCCCGTGAGGTATCAAAACCTTTTTGAGCGTAGCGGACTTAATTCAAACGTGGGTACACCCTATCATATAGCCATGGCCTTTACCGGAGAAGAGGTATTACTCAATAGGGTAGAGGCGAATGTCTTTTTGAATAATTTGGATGAAGCCATCGCTGATTTGCAAGTGTTCACTGATAACCGCTACAGTGGCGCCTCAGCTGTGATCACTATGGAATTGTTACGGTCTTTCTTTAGCGCCGAAAATGATCCCACGTTTACAGATCAGCTTATTTTACTTAACTACGTTTTATTTGAAAGGCAAAAAGAATTTATTGGACAGGGCTTACGTTGGTTTGATATTAAGCGTTATGGAATTTCGGTTGTGCATGATCAGCAAGATCAGGTTTCCACCATCCGGTTAGATAGTGAAGACCGAAGAAAGGCGCTGCAAATACCACAGTCGGCTATTGATGTAGGCGGTTTAGAACCGAATCCAAGATAGATGATAAGATATGAGGAGAACATTTAAACAAATAGTTATATATATTCTCAGTGCTGCTGTTTTGAACAGTTGCTATCCTGATGAAGGGCTTGATGTAGAGGTTAATGATAGTGATATAGAGCTGGAAACCGAATTAGATGAGTACATCCAGCAAAACTTTACCGATCCGTACGGGATGGCCGTCCGATATAAATTCGTAGATAATTACGTAGCGCCAGGTACACGTGCAGTTCCGCCAAAAATAGAAACTGTCAGGCCCATGCTGGATTTTATTGAAAACTTTTGGGTAGACCCTTACTTAGAAGTTAATAACGGACGCGATTTTTTTGAAAATCACGTGCCTTCGGAGATCATACTTTTGGGTGGGTTTATTTTCAATGATGACGGTACAGTTACACTAGGCACGGCAGATGCAGGAGCCAGGATAACATTTACAAATGTCAACGCTATTGATCCCGATAGTGTTGAATGGCGTGCGTTGCAGTTGCAAACTGTTTATCATGAATTTGCGCATACAGTACATCAACAGTATAAATTACCCTCTGCTTTCGAGAC
>JBCDHA010000500.1:0-3386 GCA_038750705.1 Bacteroidota bacterium | reverse complement strand
TTCTTGTTACCGGATTTACAGTAAAATCGGCTAAGTTTAATCCTTATGATTGACCTAAGAAGTGACACGCTAACGAAACCCACTCCCGCAATGCTGGAGGCTATGATGTCGGCAGAGGTGGGTGATGACGTTTTTGGAGAAGACCCTACCATAAATACGTTAGAGCGGAGGTGTGCAAAGCTATTTGGCATGGACGCAGCTATCTATTGTCCGTCTGGAACTATGACCAATCAGATAGGCATCCGCGTTTTATCCAATCCGTATGAAGAAGTTATTTGCTATGAAGGTGCACACATTTATAAATATGAAGGAGGCGGGGTAGCCGGAAACAGTGGCCTTTCTTTTAAGTTGCTAAAAGGTGACCGCGGCCGACTGAGCCTTGATGAGATCATGGGTTCAATCAACCCTGACGATGTTCATTTTCCCAAGAGTGCGGTAATAGAATTAGAGAATACGGTCAATAAGGGAGGTGGCTGCTTTTATAAAATGGAGGATATAAAATCCATTAGTGAGTTCGGTCGTAAAAATGATCTGAAATTGCACCTGGATGGCGCGCGCCTTTTTAATGCTTTGGTTGAAACAGGAGATGACCCTAAAGCCTATGGCCAATGTTTTGATACGATATCCATCTGCTTGTCTAAGGGCTTGGGGGCTCCGGTTGGATCAGTACTGCTGGGCTCAGCGGGCTACATTAAGCAAGCCAGGCGAGTCCGGAAGCATTTTGGCGGTGGTATGCGTCAGGCGGGCTACTTGGCCGCAGCCTGCATCTATGCATTAGATCATCACGTAGAGCGGCTCAAAGAAGATCATGCACGTGCCAAAACATTAGGTGATGCTCTGACGGAACTATCATTTGTTGAATCGGTATTACCTGTGGATACCAACATTGTAATCTTCAAGCTGGCCGGTAACCGTACATCTGATGAGTTTATGAACCGACTGGAAGAAGCCGGAATAAAAGCCGTGCCTTTTGGCCCTAAGGAAATTCGATTTGTTACGCACCTTGATTTTAACGACGACATGCTTGAAGAGACAATTTTAATTTTGAGGCACCTGAAATAAAATAGTCGTTTCTACCTGCAAACCGCTAATGGGTGTGGTCAGGAATATTCATGAAGGTTTACTGATTTCCGCTTTGCTGCATCAGGAATGACAGTGTTATACTCTCATCTCCTCTTCTGCGTGATGTAGTAAATCACTGCAGTAATTACATTGAAGAAAATGGCACAAATAGTCCAGATCAGTTTTTCCGTATCTGATAATCTGTAGTTTTTTACCCAGAGGTCGTAAACCACCCAGATTGCTGCAGCAAGGCCGAGCAAATAAAATAGGTTACCCATACTTTTTTATTTTCAAAATTGACGCTTTCTATAATAAAACCTAAGATCAAAAGTTAAAAATCCTCAAGCTTAAGCAAATTACAAACACGGATGAGCTCACACTGGTTAAAACTGTAAATTTGAGCGTACGCCTAGCCGTGGCCGATGTGGAAATCTAGTATGATAAAAAAGTTTTTGCCGATTCTGTTTATAGTCTCTTGCTATCAATTAGGCTTTTCACAAGAAAGAGCATTGATTAAAGGTATAGTTATCGATTCTGCCACATTTGAGAGGCTACCCTATGCCAGTGTTCAAATAAAAAATACTTCTCAGGGTACCGCCGCAAACGTTAATGGCAGTTTCTCACTCAACGTTGCTCTTCTTGACACACTGGTTTTTTCAATGATAGGGTACAATTCATTTGAGCTACCTGTTTACGACCATGAGCCTCTGTTAATAGCCCTTCCGCAGCTTCCAAAGTTACTGGAGAATGTAACCGTGCGTGAAAAAACCATAGAGCAGTACTATGAAAACCTATTTAGGGACGAGTATATTGACATTACCCGCTCACCAAAAAGAGGACCTTTTTACTTAAGCAAGTCAAAAAAGGACGCTAAGTACACCAAAAGGTATCTGCAAGAAAACGAAAGGACAAAAGTTTATACCGAACTTATAGTTACTGATTCCACACTTAGAAAATCGTATATGCTCAAACATAAGCTTAGCGAGGAAAAGTACTATCAGATTTTAAGAGAGTTTAACGAAAAGAATTACAGGTTTATGTATTCTCTAACGGCGCCTGAACTACTAAGTCTGCTGAACAGCCATTTTGCAAGAAAAGCCGCAGCAAATTAATGTTTATTATCCCGCCTGATTATGATATAAGTCGATTATATCACCCAGCGATGTAGTTATGCTCGATAAGGGCAGGAAAGTAACTTCGCAGATGTAATTCATATCTCAGTCAACAATGACCCAACAAATTGACGACCGCATGCCACTAAGTAATCTTTCAAAAAAGTAACTTAGTCATACTAATATGTTTGATCTGAATCTACCCTTACCGGAACGTCTGAGACCCTCCTCGTTAGAGCAATTAATCGGCCAGGAGCACCTTGTGGGGGAGCAAGGTATTCTCAGAAAAACGATTCGTTCGGGAGTTATTCCTTCCATGATCCTTTGGGGACCTCCCGGAGTTGGCAAGACTACTATTGCCAACATTATAGCCAATGAAATCAAATCTCCTTTTTATACCTTAAGTGCGGTAAGCGCCGGGGTTAAAGATGTTCGCGAGGTCATAGATAAAGCAAAAAGGCAGTCCAAAGCCATTCTGTTTATTGATGAGATCCATCGTTTTAATAAATCACAACAGGATGCCCTATTGGGTGCAGTAGAAAAGGGCACAGTTACACTGATAGGCGCTACCACAGAAAACCCGTCTTTCGAGGTGAATTCCGCATTGCTGAGTCGATGCCAGGTCTATACATTGAAGTCACTAACAGAGGAGAATTTGATGCAGCTGATAAATCAGGCCCTTTCAATAGATGAGGCGTTAAAAAAGAAAAGTGTTGAGATCAAGGAAAGGAGGGCGCTGCTTCAAATCTCAGGAGGTGACGCCAGAAAACTACTGAACCTATTGGAGTTAGTAACAGATTCTGCGGGCGACAAGAAGGTGGTAATTACCGATCAGCTCGTTAAGGATATTGCGCAACAGCGTGTGGCCATTTATGATAAAAGTGGTGAACAACATTACGATATTATCTCCGCATTTATAAAATCACTCCGGGGTAGCGACCCAAATGCTGCGGTTTACTACTTAGCCAGAATGATTGAGGGCGGCGAGGATGTAAAGTTCATTGCCCGAAGAATGGTGATCCTGGCGTCAGAAGATATTGGCAACGCCAATCCCACGGCACTGGTCATCGCTACCAATACATTTCAGGCCGTAACAGTAATAGGCTACCCTGAAGCCCGAATTATTCTTTCCCAATGCGCCACCTATTTGGCTTGTTCGCCAAAGAGCAATGCCAGTTATATGGCTATTAATAAAGCACAGGCGCTTGTTCG
>JBCDHA010000499.1:0-3388 GCA_038750705.1 Bacteroidota bacterium | reverse complement strand
TTTCCATTAAAAAAAGGCCGAACACCGGAATGTTCGACCTTCCAAACTGTATGAAGAAATCTACTGTTTTATCGATTACTGGTTAAAAACGTTTCCTGATGCATTATTAGAAAAAGTATTGGCCGTCTCGAATGAGGCCGGAGTTATCGCCGCGTCGATGGCCAGCGCAATTCCATACCCGGCGCTATTAGTAAAACTGCAATCCTGTACATCCACCAGAGTATTATTAGGAAAATCTTCCAAGTTGAGGTTGGCTCTTTCCACTCCAAATTCATCACTACCGCCAAAGGCGATGTCTACAAACTGCAGTTTATTATTTACACTATTCGTAGATCTGAACTGAATACCTTTCCAGGCACCGGCTGATTTAGTAACTCCGGTAAAAACTATGCGATCTGAAGCTGATCCGACCGCGCTGAGGCTGCCATCAATACGTAATCCCTTATTCGCTTCAAATTCAAAAACAGCACCGGGATTAATTACAACATCTCCCTCAATTATGGTCTCACAATCCATCAGGTAAAGGCTGCCATCATCTGGTCTGACCCATGTGCCGTCACCCACAGGAGCGCTTGTTCCCGGGTGGAATACTTCTATAAAACCATTACCGTTGTTATCGGTGTAAACGGTTGCCTCATCCAGGTATTGAAGTTGGAAAGGATTGATTTGAATACCGGCACCTGTATTATTAGAGAACTGATTATTTTCAAACACCGTGAGCTCGCCATTTGACCGATAGTCAATTGCAAAACCAGTGCCGTCGCTTTCTCTGGAAATGATATTACTCATTTTTACTTTTGATGGGTTGAGGAAATAACCAATGCCAAAATTTGTCTTCCCAAGTTGACTTGTTAAGTCCGAAGAACCCCCATATTCGAAGGTCACATAGGTCAACTCATTAATTACATTGTTTGAGTCCTCAAAGTACAAACCTCTCCAGAATCCCTTGGTCTTGGTTTTTCCGGTAAAAACGATTCTATCAGTCATAGTTCCAACTGCCAATAATGATCCATCTTCATTCACTCTCATGAATACATCACTTCCAAATTCAAGAATGGCTCCTGCTTCGATAACCAAGTCAGCCTCTATCAAGATATTCGCTTCTATATGATATGGAACGTCATTGCTGAGGACGGGCCACGTAGCATTGTCTTCAAGTTTTTTTGTGGTGTTTTTAGATAACACCTCCACTGCATCGGTACCGTTGCTGCTATATTCCGTACTCCCTTCTAAATCTCCTGCTGAGATCACATTAATGATCATGGCAATATCGCTATTCCCTGATATCCGATTGTTACTAAATTCTGGAAATCGGCCATTAGTCCTGTGATCCATAGCTATGCCTTTACCATCAGCGTCCCTAACCAATGTATTATTGAACTTAATACGGGACGGGTTTAAGAAATAGCCAAAACCAACATTTGCCTGGCCTACTTCACTGCTTAAATTGCTGCTACCGCCATAAGATATTCTGCAATAGGTAAATTCGTTTATGTTATTGTCCGAATCTGTAAAAAGAAGTCCACGCCAAAAGCCCGGTGTTTCCGTAGCACCTGTAAATATGATGCTATCAGCGGCCGTACCAACAGCGCTTAAGGAACCTGAACTTGTTACCTCAAGCCCGCCATCTTGCTCAAAATGAATCAATACACCGGGATCAATCGTCAAGTTAGCGTCAACATCTAAAAAGCCGCTGACTACATAATCGATCCCCGGACCTAAATCCGGCCAATTCGTATCTGTGACAATATCTTGATCCACAAGAACGAAATCCGGTTGTTCTACCGTAATAATCACATCGTCAGTGGCAGTATCACCTGCAGTATTAGCAGCAGTTAAGGTCAAGGTGTATGAGCCGGCCACATCAGGAATAAATGTGGCATTGGCTATTAGCGGATTAGTTATCAAAGCGATGCTTCCGGTCGGGCTGGAGGTTATTGCCCACGCTAGAATTACAGTTCCTCCCGCGGCATCGGTGGCTGAACCAGCAAGAGTCACCGTTTCGCCTAAATCCACGGTTTGGTCAGGTCCCGCATCAGCAGTGACACCGGTGGGGGCCGGATCTTCGTCATCATCTCCGCAACCTGCAAAGGCCAGCAGACCAACAATTAAACAAGCATTTAAAGCCCACATTAACAATTTTGAATGTTTCATAGATCTAAATTTTTGGTTTGTTAATTTCAAAGTGGCCTTCATACATCCAGAAAAAAACATGTAAACACAGTTTGGAAAAAATTTTTGATGCTAACCAAGACACTTTATCTTGCCATTGTTTACATATTAATTCTTATGGGTATAAAGCGGGAGTTCTAGATTGGAGAAGAGAGAAGCAGAGCTTTTTGAAAGGTTAAAGGCAGGAGATGAAGGCCAGATAGACGGCCTGTATCATTTGTATAGAAATGAATTTATACACTGGTGCATGACAAACTACAGTATGGATGAAGAGGGTGCCGCCGACCTTTTTCAAGATACAGTCATCGCCTTTTATTTCAATGTGCGCAATGGCGTTTTACAAGAACTGAGCAGTACGCTCAAGACGTATATATTTGCCATTGGAAAAAATCTGGCGTTAAAGAAATTGAGGAAGGAAGCTCGCATGGTAGCTAATGATGACATAGTTAAACTTAATGCAGATATTCAAAATATGAAGCTATTTGAATACTCTGACAAGAAACAGGCCATTGCAAAGCTAATGGCAAAAATTGGAGAGCCTTGCAAATCGTTGCTCCAACTATTTTACTTTGACAGGTTTTCAATGGATGCCATTGCCACCCGTTTAGGTTACAAAAACGAGAATGTAGCAAAATCTCAAAAGCTCCGTTGTTTCAATTCTTTGAAAAAACTAGCATTGGAACACTATGAACAAGATGACCTCTGATATGGATGATGCCAGGTTAGAATTGTTTGATCGATACTTCAGAAATGAAATGTCGGATAGCGAAGTACAAAGCTTTGAGCAGCAAATTACAAAGGACGCTGACTTCAAAAAGGCATTCGAAGACTACGCTCTGTTAATATCGGGTATTGAACTTTCTGCTGCCGGTGATATCAAAAACAGACTTCGTGAACAGGAACGAAAGTATTCAAAGCAAAAAAAGTCTTATGCCCCGTATTTAAAAATCGCTGCGTCTATCATTTTCGTTGCTGCCGTGTCTTTTCTTATTTACAACTACAGGGCTCAACCGAACTATAAGGATCTGTTTGAAAAGCACTATGTGCCCTACCCCAATGTGGTTGATCCCATTAACAGAGCAGAGCAAAGTACGGAACTAAGCGTGTTTCAATTATACGAAAACAAGCAGTATGAGGAGGTCGTTGAAAGGTTGTCTAACGGCTCGAATAGCGATGATGAGCAGTTTTACTTAGCACAAGCTCAGCTGGCGTCAGG
>JBCDHA010000498.1:0-3390 GCA_038750705.1 Bacteroidota bacterium | reverse complement strand
CGACTGATTCTTTCTAAGAACTCTGGCTATTTCTTAACGAAGCAGTTTTCTTAGACCTTTGTGCGTATGGTGTAGATCGGCTAGTTTAGTGCTAATAGCAAAGCATGCGTAGGCATACGTGAACAGACTTATCAAGTATGACGTGATTTCCAGTCGAGCTACCAGGCAAGGCAACGCATCTCTGCTTAACTTTTGAACTGCCAACGAACTCGAACTGTACTGCTGAACACAATCATGCTGGCAGGTGCCGAGTGGGCATTTGTCAATGTACTCACTACTTTTGTTTTGCAACTCACCTACATTGCTTTGCCCTTCCGCTTCCGGCATCTGTACCTGATCGTTTTGTGCTTCTGGACTTGAACTGAATGCACTTGGCAGTGTCTGACAAATTTGTGTGTATGGCACAGCAATGCTACTTTCGTAGATGTCTGCTAAGCGGGTAACCAAGGCCGATTAGCTGAGCGCTGGCTTTCATCAGAAAACAAAAAACTCCTATAAGATCCATTCCCAAATAATTAACCAACTAATAGATCAATGCGTTTATGCGTTCTTACTCTCTTCATTATAATTTTAACAGATTCTATTTTTGCACAAACAAAAGTAGAATTTCCATCGCCCCTTATGGCAGGCGTGAAACAAGAGATAAAGATCGTCTCAGAGCAGGACTCGGTCTTCATTTCGCTTCCATCCGAGTCTAAATTCATTTCTACGGTTGAAGAAACAACAGTTTCAATCGTATCAACCGCAAACCAATATTACACCTTAAACATTGATGGTAAGGAATACTCCTCTCCTGGTAAATCTATCCCACTTTGGGTATCCATCTTACCTCCTTTAATCGCTATTTTTCTTGCTTTTTTTACTAAAGAAGTCATTCTATCCATTCTTGGCGGGTTAACCATTGGGGTCATGGTTATCGGCTTTTATGACGATGGAGTAATAGGAATACTTGTCTCGTTTTTCAGCATTATCACAGATTACATCATGCCGGCAATCATCGACTGGTATCATGCATCCATCCTGCTTTTTACTTTTCTCATTGGTGGAATGATTGCCGTAGTATCTAAGAATGGAGGCATCACTGGACTGGTTAATAAGGTTTCAAAATTTGCCAAATCACCAAAATCTGGTCAGCTAACCACTTATTTACTTGGTTTTCTGATTTTCTTCGATGACTACTCTAATTCTTTGGTTATTGGAAATACCATGAGACCCATCTGTGACAAACTCAAAATATCAAGAGAGAAATTAAGTTACATAGTAGATTCCACGGCAGCACCTCTCGTCTCTATAGCACTCATTGGTGTTTGGGTAGGTGCAGAGCTTAACTATATTCAATCCGGCCTGGAAGGAATCAATAAAGATTCGGTTCTGATATCGGAAAGTCCTTTCCAGCTGTTAATAAATTCACTGCAGTTCAGCTTTTATCCCATCCTTACCCTACTCTTTGTATTGATGATTATTCTCTCTCAAAAGGATTTCGGATTGATGCATTATTACGAATCAGTGGCAAGAAAAGGAATCGCTGCAGGTAAAGATGAAGTTTTAAGAGATGCTACGTATGAACCAACGGACAAAAACAAAGCTAATCCTAATGTACTTTTTGCCTTAGTTCCTGTTGGAGTTCTTATAGTAACAGTATTAGCAGGTATTATCATTACCGGATATGATGCAAATGTATGGAGCAATAATTCCGGAATTCAAAGAATTTCTATGATCATGGGAGCATCAGACTCCTTCTCAGCATTACTTTGGTCATCCTTTCTGGCCATTACGGTAGCCGTTTTAATGAGCATCTTCAGCAAACGACTTAAGAACACCGAGGTTGTAGAATCCGCCATTTCTGGAATTAAAGACATGCTTCCTATCGCTTCCATACTCGTTTTGGCTTGGTGTCTATCTGCTCTTTCTGAAAAGATGCACACAGCTCAATTTCTAATAGCTATTTTACAGGGCAATGTTGCTCCGGAGTTAATTCCGGGAATAACATTCATCCTTGCGGGGGTAGTAGCATTTGCTACCGGTACTTCGTGGGGTACCATGGGAATTCTATATCCATTGACTTTACCCACAAGCTTTTTTCTATCCATTGATTCTGGCCTCCCTCCTGATCAGGCGATGGATATATTCCTGATATGTACGGCAAGTGTACTTGCGGGCGCTGTGTTCGGAGATCACTGTTCCCCAATTTCCGACACCACCATTTTAAGCTCTCTGGCTTCCGGCTGTAACCATATCAACCATGTAAAAACTCAAATACCCTATGCGTTAACCGTAGCGACAGTCGCCTTATCCGTTGGGATTTTGCCCGCCTCTTTTGGCATCAGTTCCATTATAACAATCCCTACCTGTTTGGTTATTTTATGGCTAGTAATCCATTACTTTGGAAAGCCGGAGGCTGATACATCCATTTAATCTCTAACTTAACTTGAACATTGGGTATCTTGACATCATCTGCTCATAATCATTGTCACCCATAAGCTACCTGAGGTATCCGATACTTTTATAGAAGTTTTGAAAGTTCAGCTTAAGGATGATAGGGCGTTAGCGCGAACGACTGTTCTTGGCAAAATTCATCTGGTTAGAAACTGAACCCGGAACTTTCCAGCGCACAATTGAATAAATAATTATATAAGAAGCTCGCGCTTATATAATCAAAAATGGAAGTCGAATTCTGTGGGACACAATTATTAACTATTGATATGAAATTCCTGAACAGTTATTGACGGTTTCAGTCCAACTCTAAAAATCAAAGAACAAAAGGATAACAAACTTGGGCCTGGGTATCTAAAAATGCAATGAAAAGAAAAACACACCTTAACTCTGCAAGTACTAAACACCCGCAAATAAGTATCCAACTAATGAGATGCAGAGCCATCTAGTCGTAAAATTCATAGGTATAATGGATCGTATACTCCGGTTCACCGTACAAATTGAAAATATCCGTTTGCTTTTTTAATCCGTTTTTATGGTAGGTATAGCGTCGAGTGTTATAGATTTGGTCACCTATCCATAGTTCTGAGCGTACCAGGCGATTATTTTCGTAAGCAAATTTCAATGCGCGATTCTCAAATTGTACCAATGTTAAATCATCCCCATTATACTCATAGTCGATTTGTTTTGGTGTAGATGTACTGACCCAGTTTACCCGTGCAGAATGTCCCTCATTGTCTTTGAACTCCTGTTTAAAACTAAATACACTCACCTTTTTGTCAATATATTCGAATCGTTCTAACCAGCTAGAGGTGGATACATTTTTAAAGGCGACCTTGGTTTCAGTAATAATTTCACCGGGAAGATCCTGGGCTCTATAATTTACCTTTGTGCTGTACTCACGCCACTCTTTATTCTTAAAACGTGGGTGCGAAACCTCGGCAAGTTGTGCAAATT
>JBCDHA010000497.1:0-3396 GCA_038750705.1 Bacteroidota bacterium | reverse complement strand
TGAATATTTTCGAATGGTATAAACATCTTGATATGCGCCTTAAGCTGGGGATTGTGCTGCTCACCTTTGGCGTAGTGGGCCTGTTGAATTTTTTTTCTGTTACCTACTTTAAAAAAATCCAGGAATTGGATACTGCCGTTGTCGATGCTGCGGGAAGGCAGCGTATGCTCTCCCAGAGGATCGCTTTTTTCTCGGAGCAGATTTTTCGAGGTAGGTTAGAAGTTAAGGATAAATTGAAGTCGGCTCTTGATTTGTGTGATATCTCATTGCAGTCATTGAAAAATGGTGGTGTAGCGCCAGGTATCGCGAACAATATTCAATTGCCGCGCGTGTCAAATTCGGTCTTGCCCACTCTCCAACGGGCAGAGACTTCTTGGGAAGTATATCGGGAAGAAGCAGAAGTTTTTGTCAATGATTCTGCTGCGACTGTTTCAGGTATAACAGAAAATAACGCCATTATCTACATTGAAAATAACGCTGCCGATATGCTTGCTAAATTCAATGATTTGGTAAAAGCTTATGTAAGTGAAAGTCAGTCTAAGCAAAGCCAGTTAGGATGGTTGCTTTTGGCCTTCCTTGCTATTAATGCTGTCTTCGTTTGGCTAGGCTTCCTAATAACCTCAAAGTATGTCAGAGAGCCTATTCTTCAGGTCCTGAATCATGTATCCCTGCTTTCGCAAGGTAACCTAGGTCAGCATCAATATAAATATGTTAGTAGTGATGAAATAGGAACTGCAGTGGAATCACTGAAGAAATTTGATCTTAACCTGCTTGAGGCTGCCAAGTTTGCACAACGAATTGGCGAAGGGCAATATGATTATGCTTACCATAAAACCAGTGACAGTGATAAGTTAGGTGGAGCTCTATTGGAAATGCGAGATAAGCTTTTGAGATTTTCTGATATGGAAAAGAAGCAATCATGGACAACTAAAGGTATAGCTTACTTTTCTGACATTCTACGATCTGAATACAATGACGTCGTCAGCTTATCTTCAAGCCTGATAAAAGAGATAGTGAAATACATGAGTGCGAATCAAGGTGCTTTATTCATTTTAAATGAAGACGCAGGGGATGAACCCCTTATGGAATTGGTAGCTGCATATGCCTGGGATCGTCAAAAATACCTCACAAAGAACGTAAAGAAAGGACACGGAGTTACCGGTCAAATTTGGCTTGAGGGCAGAACCTGGTATATGACGGAAATACCCCAAAATTATATTAACATACGATCAGGCCTGGGGGACGCAGTACCCAGCAGTATTTGCATCCTTCCATTGAAAGTAGAAGATAAAGTACTTGGTATTCTTGAGATTGCCAGTTTTAATCAGCTGGAGCAGTTTCAGATCGACTTTCTTGAGGAGTTGGGACAGAGTATAGCAAGTACATTGGAAAATGCGAAAGTAGCGGAACGTACGAGGGCTTTGCTGAAGGCATCCCAACAACAGACTGAACAGCTTAGATCTCAGGAAGAGGAAATGCGACAGAACCAGGAAGAGCTGCAATCTACTCAAGAGGAAATGGAGCGGCAGAAGGCCGAGCTTGAAATGGAAATCTTGAAGCTCAATAAATTACTCCATAGATAACAAGGCTGCAGCAAAACCGGCTAATCACTGAATATTCTTACCTTCCCGGAGGTCCATCTGAGTATCAGTATTGACAAACCGGCAGTTAATGCATAGACAAGACCATTAGAGAATTCCAGCAAAATCAAACTTCCGGTTAAGAATAGCAGGGAATAAGCCATAACAATGGCGCTGAGCCAGCAAAGCACAATCTTCCAAAGCCTCGAGGCGTTGTATTCTACTCTAAAAGGTTTCCAGTTTCCGTCCGGCTTGATCAATTCAAAAAACGCCTTAAGCTTGTTTTTTTCTGTTGGTTGGCCCATGTAGGTAGCTATTAACCAGGCCACAGTAGTAAAACCCACTGTGAAAAAAAATCCCTTTGGATCAACTAAAACACCTGCGCCCCATGATGGGTCGGACAGTGCAAATACATATCTCGTCAGGCCATACCCGATAAAAGGAGCTATGGTCGCCACAATTTCACTCCATGCATTTATTCTCCACCAGTACCAACGGAGGACCAACACTAAGCCTAAACCGGCGCCGCACTCTATTAAAAAGGCCCAAACGCCCGAAACTGTTTCCATCAGCGAAGTAGCAATCAGTGCAATAATCATAAGCAGCAAGGTGCCTGCCCGTGACGCAGCGACCAACGCCTTTTGGCCGGCTTCAGGTTGCACAAAGCGCTTATAAAAGTCGTTAATTAGATAGCTAGTCCCCCAGTTCAATTGTGTTGATATAGTGCTCATATAAGCCGCAAAAAATGCTACGAGTAACAATCCTTTTAAACCCGTAGGCAGAAACTCTTTCATGGCCATAACATAGCCAAGTTTACTATCAGCAGCGTCAAGATCAGGATAGAGCACTACGGCACAGAGAGCTACAATGATCCATGGCCAGGGCCGGATACAATAATGTGCGATTTGAAAAAACAGGGTAGAGTAGATGGCATCTTTCTCTGATCTGGTGCTCATCATCCGCTGTGCGATATACCCGCCACCACCAGGCTCATTTCCGGGATACCAGCTGGCCCACCATTGCACGCCAATAAAGGCAAGAAAGCTGCCAATTCCCAGTGCCAGTGCTCCTGAATTCGTATTTCCAATACCCGGGAAGAAATTTAAAGTATCTTCAGGCAAATTATGCTTTAGGTTGCCGATGCCGCCAATACGATCAGAATTGAGCACAATAACAGCGAGAATAATACTTCCTGACATTGCAATGACAAATTGAATGACATCGGTGAACACTACGCCTAATAAACCCGACAAGGCTGAATAAACCACAACCATCAACATGGCTCCGCTCACGTACCAGAGTAGCTGTGATTCGGGAATATTGAAAAACACCTGAAGCAATGACATAAGGGCAATGTTTACCCATCCTATGACTAATACATTCATAAAAATACCAAAGTACAGAGCACGAAACCCTCTCAAAAACGAAGCTGCTTTTCCTGAATACCGGAGTTCTATGAGTTCAATATCCGTAAGTACATTGGCTCTTCGCCAGTAACGTGCAAAGAAAAAGGTGGTAAGCATTCCGCCGGCCAGCATGTTCCACCACAGCCAGTTCCCGGCAATGCCGTTTTGCGCAACAAGTTCTGTAACTGCCAGTGGAGTGTCGGCCGCGAACGTGGTGGCTACCATGGAAATGCCGGCTATGTACCAGGGTAGGTTACGACCACCTAAAAAGAAGCTAGATAAGTCTTTGCCCCCCTGCTTTCTGAATTTTAAGCCGATGCCCAGGCTGATAAGAAAAAAGATAACGATGATTGAATAGTCAAGTGGCGCTAGCTCCATAAAGTATAGTTTGCCCTGAAAAATAAGATTTT
>JBCDHA010000496.1:0-3411 GCA_038750705.1 Bacteroidota bacterium | reverse complement strand
TTCTTCAGGCCTTTCTTATTACCTCGTTCAAAGCGCGGCACGCCGTAGTGCGCCTTGAAGGGTATACCTTTACTGCGATATCCTTTTCGCCAAAAACCTTCCATCAGATGCCGATTGACCTTTGCTTTGATCCAGGCATCGAAAGGTTTTAACGGAATAACTATTGAATCACCTTCTATCGTGGTGTTGTCTATCCTTATTTTTTCATCGCCATTTTCAATTGTAATAACGGGTTGGCCCTTTTCATTTTCTACTCTGAACTCGAAAGGAACATCTTCGTCCTCGTATTCAATCATACCCTGCCATTGGCCGGGTTCCGGAAATTGGGCTCTTAGCGCCAAACTGAACAGCGTAAGGAACTTAACAAGCAGAAACTTTTTCATACGTCAAAAATACATGATTGGTCTGATTCAGATGCATGAAGTATTTCTTTTACAACTTCAATAGACATGGGAAGAACAAGTTTTCTTAGTGAGTCTAAGGAGTTGACCTTGACTATAGTGCTTATTTTACCTGACAGTGCTTATGGCACTACCCTGGTAAAGACCATTAAAGAACATCCAAAACCAGAAGGTTAACCTTAGCTCTGTGCATCACTCTTTATTGCTTATAATAAATAGGTTTATGAATCCTGCATGTTCGGAGCCACTTAAAAACGAGGTGGTCGCAAAAAGCGTTATTCCAAAGATCATAATGTTACATACGAATTTGGTTTCCTCTTTAAAGACGTGACTGAAAAAATGAAAAATAGTAGTTACTATTTGCCAAAAATAAAATTAGCAATACATTTGCACTCCGATTCAGAAATCGGTCTTCGACTAAGTTACAGAGGAGTGGCAGAGTGGTCGAATGCACTGGTCTTGAAAACCAGCGTACCGCGAGGTACCGGGGGTTCGAATCCCTCCTCCTCTGCAAAACGAAGAGCCAGCACTTTTAAAGTGTTGGCTTTTTCATTTTATAATGGTTTGAGCGTTTGAACCCTGCGCCGGAGGGGTTCGAAATGGAGGCATTAACTAATTATTAGTCGAAAACTGTTTTTCGATCTTTTTATTCCAGTAAATAAGCAGTGGCACACCTATCAACGAAGGTAATGCAAATGCCAGAAAGGGATTCATAAATTCATACCTGGAAACCATCACGGAGAAAAATGCGGTAAGCGTAGCTATGTAGCCTCCCATCATGTTTCCAATATGCGATAGATACCAATGAATTGTTTTTGTAGGACGCTGAACAAAGGGCTTTAAGTTAGTGTAAGAAAGCACAAGCCCACCAACACCAAAACCTAAGGACAACAGCCCTCCTGCTGATGAAATACCACTTAATGAAATGAAGTAAATGCCAAACGCGATAAAAGCCAAGTTGGCCGTGGCATTAATGATTCCCGCTGCAAAATCATACCACCTCGGTTGTTGCCCACGGTGAAGCTGCTTGAGTTTTAAAGCACGGACACCACTAAAAACACAGTAGTAACTCAAAAAAGCGATCAGGAAAAGAAATCGGTCAAATTGGTATCCGGCGATGAGTATCCCTGTAACAAAAACACCGGTCATAGCCCAAAAGTAGACCCTCCCTGTTTTTTTATGGAGCTGACCTCCTTTTTTTGAGACAATTGAAATCAAACCGGTAATCAAGGCTACTCCACCAACAAAAGCGTGGAGTATGAGCACATAAGTAATTAGTTTCACCATAAGTTATCTAGCAATGTTGTTCGCCGTATCCATTGAATAAGTGCGTAAAACCTAATCTTTATAATCAAGTGTAATATTGATCAATAAAATGTGTGGAAAGTAAGCTAGAAAACAGTTTGGGATGAATTGACAATAGCTGGTACGACTGGGCAACTAGTCAAACCGCTAAGGAAGAGGCCAATTTGGCTGATTTTGAACCTCACTATTTACATGGTGAAATCCAAAACGAAATAGATAGTTCAAGCATTTCGATTAGAGATTTGAGCCGATTCCAGATTAACTTTTTTTGAACATTCTTTTTAGCATTTAAATAATAGACATCAACGTAGTTTCCTCCCGATTCCAGATGTAACATGTCGGGAGTGCCCAATAGAAGTTCTACTTTCCCATTTCCCGATCCGACCAAGACTTTTTGCGATCAGTTATCTTTTTATTTGCATTATGACCCTCTTCCTGAATCAAGCTACCTGGCCCTCTGACTGGCCGAAGTGAAAACTGAGCTTTTCACACCACATAAAGAATCAAAAATAATCCTGTAGCGCTTAGTCTAACAGAAGATAAACATTCATAATTTTAGCGTAATTTGATATCAAAAAGCTGTGACATTCTACCAAGCAGAGATCGAACGGATAAGAAGTATATGTTTTTCAAATGATAAGCAGCTTGAGACTGTTATTGCTACGCGTAACTATATCAATAACAATTTTGACAGGGAGCTTAGTCTAGATTTTCTTTCGCACATACGTTTTACTTCCAAGTATCATTTATTGCGACTTTTCAAAAAGTATTATGGCTTGACTCCAAAGCAATATTTAATTAATGTACGCCTTGAAAGGTCAAAGGAATACTTAAGGAAAGGTATGACTGTATCAGAAACTTGCTATACGATAGGTTTCGAAGCTCCCAGTTCATTTAGTACGTTATTCAAACGAAAAATAGGCCTTTCTCCTATTGAATTTCAAAAAGAGCAATTTTCACAAAGTGATTTAAAATAGTATTCGGCAGCTTGCCAAAACACTAAAAAAATCACAAAAAAAATGAAAGTAACAGTAACAAGTATCCCCGTATTGGACCAAGAAAGAGCTTTAAAGTTCTACACCGAAAAACTAGGTTTCCTCATAAATAAAGATATACCATTAGACGGTGGAAATAGATGGTTAACGCTGGTATCCCCAGAATGGAAGGATGGACCGGAGCTATTGTTAGAGCCAGCCCCTATCCATTTTGAACCGTCTAAGGTCTATCAGGAAGAACTAATGAAGGCAGGTATTCCATGGACACAGTTTGATGTGGAAAATGTGGATATGGAATACGAAAGACTTCTGAATCTCGATGTAGAATTTAATGTAAAACCAACAGAAATGGGAACAGTTAAGATCGCCGTATTTGATGATACCTGTGGTAATTACATTCAAATGGTGGAAATGCTATAAACCAATATTCAAATGAAAAGAATCACGTCGATACTACTATTGGCTTGGCTAATAGCCATAACCCTGGGGTCAGCGAAGAATTAAATGCATGGGTACTTTAAATTGACCCTTTTAACCCCCTTATTCAAGCCGTACATTGGCATGGACTTGATATTTGCCCGGGAATTTGATCATGCTATTTTAGAATTTACCGAAACATTAAAAAAAACACCCACTTTCTAAGTTGCGTACGGCTTACCGCATAAAAAAGATGTATCCCGAAGATACTTTGGTAGAAAGGTCTACGTACC
>JBCDHA010000495.1:0-3419 GCA_038750705.1 Bacteroidota bacterium | reverse complement strand
TCACGCATGGGCGATTATCAACAAGCCATTGAAACGATGGCAAAAAAAGCCGCTACACCTAAGATGCGTAAAGCCATAAATGCTGTAAATAAATTCACGACAGCAAAGACTATTTCTTCAGGTAACCTGAATAATACCTATGATAACGCCATGAATGAGCTGATCACGGCTTGGGATAAAAGCCCTGCGAATGAGAAGTCAGCTTACATACATGGACTACAGAGCATAACGGGCGCTTACCTGGACCGATCCGCCATCGTGCAACGTGCAAGATTAGATAAGAAGAGCGGTGATCAACTGGAAAATATGGCGAAAATATTTAAGGCCAATGAAAACTTAAATATGGAGCCTTTTTTACAAGAATGGCTGAAGCAGTCCGAAGGATATTCTACGAGAGCATATAGAAATAATGTTAAAAGATATTTCAACCTTAGTTAATGCAAGACAAAGTACAAAGACATATTGTTCACCGTCAGGTCATTGACCTTCACTTGAAAGATGAGTCAAAGGCCAGGGATTGGCAAAGTAGAATGTCGATGTACTGTCACAGGCACATTATCCCGGCGCTTGAAAAAGTATGCGACGAGTTAACCGCCTCTGGTGAACATTTTAGAATAGATCAGTTGGAACTGACTCTCGACCCTATTCAGAATGGCGATTTACAACCGGATTTAGCCGAAAAGCTGGCGAAAAGGTTCAAAGAAAAAGTCATGAAGCTTTCGGTTGAGCAGCTACAGCTGGTAGTTGATAGTGAAACAGAAGAAACGTATTTGCCTTTAGGTGTTACCGTCGCATCGCACGAAGGATCTTCCGATTTTGAGGCCTTATTGCATTATATCGAATATGGCATATTTCCCTGGTGGTATGATACATCCCTAGGAAAAATCGATGAATTGGTAAGGAGATCCTTAAAGGGTAAAGCTGATTTACCGCTACGAAAACTCATTAAACTGTCAGTTCAGACCCAGCCACGTTTGCGGATAATCCATCTTTTTAAGGAAGAGCAGCTACTTACATGGTTTGATAAGTCCGGAAAATATAAGCTAAAGGAATTGTACCACGATTTGAGCGAATTTGTACAGGCTAAAGACTTAAAAAATATCTTCTTTCAAGAGTTTATAACCAACGAGGTACTTCTACCCGATAATGAGCAGTTGGAAATAAACGAAACCCGGGCTATTGCTACTATTTTGTCAGCGCTGGGCTATGAGTTTTATAACGTATCGGATTTTAAATTGAAAGTGCTCGAAAGACTGAAAAAAGAAACCTTGCTTTATCAGGTGCTTGATAGAAATCTGGATCAAGTAAAATTCCTGCATACAAATGATGTAGACTACAGGAGAAAGGATCGTTCAACTCAAGATAAGGGGCATGATCCGGGAATGAACTCAAGCGCTGCGGAAGCTCAACCTGACGCTCAGCGTGAAAAGGATCATAATGAAGAAGGTAATTTGCCATTAAAGCCCCGGTTAAACCAAACAGTGAGCGCCGCGAAAGGCAATTTAATACTACCGGGCCCGGGAGAGTCGCTTGAAACCGAAAATGCAGGGTCTATTTTACTGTGGCCCTATTTACAGATGTTATTCAAAGAGTTAGGTCTTATGAAAGAAAAAACATTTGTTTACCCAGAAAGCCGCCTTAAAGCCGTTCAGGTCTTACATTATCTGGTCCAAGGCGATGAGGTAGGTGCTGAGCACCAGTGGGTAATATTCAAATTGCTTTGCGGAGTGAAGATCCGGGATTTTGTATGTCCTGAGTTTGAGCTTTCGGAAATCGAGAAAAAAGAGTGTCAAAATTTGTTGAAATCGGTCGTGAGGAATTGGGCCGTGTTGAAAAATACAAGTCCGTCGGGTCTGCAAAATAGTTTTTTAAGAAGGCCGGGCTTACTAAAGCAAGACCACAATGGTTGGGTTTTACACGTGCATCGCATAGCTATCGATGTACTGATCGATAAGCTAAGCTGGCCCATTTCCGTGATTAGGCTGCCTTGGAATGAATATTCAATACATGTGAAATGGTAAGTGAAAGAATAAAAGTAAATGCCGGTGATCTGCAACTGGAACTCAATTGGTTTAGGGAGATCCTCAAGACAAGATCGCAACTCAATGCAAACGAAGAATGTAAATATACGGATATCTATGACATTAGCCCTCCGTATTTCAACGGAAGCACGTCAGACTATGCTTTATACATCAAAAAGTATGAGTTGAGTTTTGAAGAGAGATTTCTGCTTATCCTGGCGCTGACTCCTCATATCAAACCGGAGTTGCTCGATATTTTTTTGGCCAAAAATGAAACTACGAATCAGATCTATACCGAGTTTGGCGGCAAGCGCGGTAAAACCCATCTCGGCTTTTTGCCTACCGGTGAAACGGCCATGTTTATTTTGGCAGGGAGTAATCTGGAAAGAAGATTTTCGTTACAAAGGGCTTTTGACGGCATGGGATTACTTGCCAGAGAGAACATACTTTGGCTGGAAGAGACTGAAAAAGGGGAACCGGCCATGAGTGGCGCTATCATGATATCCCGCGAAGTGCTCGAATTGTTTACGTTAGGAGAAGATAGAAAACCTAACTTCAGCGCGGAATTTCCGGCGAAGCTGTTGGAAACCGAAATGGAATGGTCGGATCTCATTCTTACCCCACAGGCCACAGAACAATTAGCCGAAATTGAGAATTGGATAGAGCATAGCGGTACGTTGCTATATGATTGGCAAATGAACAAAAGCCTTAAACCGGGCTTTAGAACACTGCTCTATGGCCCTCCGGGAACGGGAAAAACACTAACGGCCGCTTTATTAGGCAAAAAGACAAATCGAGATGTATACCGTATAGACCTGTCGCAAATGGTATCGAAGTATATCGGGCAGACGGAGAAAAACCTGGCTAAAGTCTTTGATCGGGCCGAGAACAAAAACTGGATCTTATTTTTTGATGAAGCAGACGCCCTGTTTGGTAATAGAACAAGCACGAAAGATGCCCATGACCGATATGCCAACCAGCAGGTGTCTTACCTTTTACAGCGCATAGAGGTATACAATGGTCTGGTTATTCTCGCATCCAACCTCAAGAGTAATATTGACGAGGCCTTTTTACGACGTTTCCAATCCATGATCAGCCTTCCGATGCCGGGAAGGGAAGAACGTTATCGGTTGTGGGAGAATGGATTTTCCAATGAGGTTATACTTAGCAAAGATATAGACCTGAATGAAATAGCGGATAAATACGAAATAGCCGGAGGAATAATTATCAATGTGATCCAGCACTGCTCGTTAAAGGCCTTAAGCAGGAAAAGTAATGAAATACGGTTACAGGACATTATTACCGGAATCAAGCGTGAGTATCACAAAAACAGAAGAACAATTTAACTACTAGAGCATGCTACAGTTAATGACCAACGAAAGATCAGGCCGTAAAACT
>JBCDHA010000494.1:0-3432 GCA_038750705.1 Bacteroidota bacterium | reverse complement strand
TGTTATAATGGACGCTTTGTGTGGAAATTGGACCCCAAAATAGTAGCTCTGATTTTCCCATTTAGGCAGCGCTTTCTCTGTCTCGGTCTGTGATGAGTTTTGATCGAAGCTTACATAGTTGCCATAAACCATTTTGTCATTGGCACAATCGTAAATGCCATATTCAAAATCTGCGGCGATGCTCCGCTTTTCAAATTCAGACTTCAAAAGGTATTCTAATAAACTGGCGTCGACCTCGTTATTGATCATCACCACGTAATAATTAGTACTGAGCTGTTTGATAGGATTAGCAGGTGGCGCACTAGCTTCATTCAATTCAAAAAAATTTGTGGCTACGTTGAAAAGTGCCGTATTCACTTCCCGGTTAAATAACTCTTCTTCCGTGTCAAAAGCTTTGTTAAACCAATAGACTTGTACACCAACGATACCAACAATACTAACTGCGGCTAATAAAATCAGACCTCTGATCGTATTCCTTTTCATAACGAAAATTGTTAATGACAACCTGAAAGTAGGAAATTTAACAGATGTTAGATGTGCTTTTAACAGGTCATTAACAAATTGAAAGTAACACAAGACTTGTGTTATCCTATATGCAAGACTCTATATTTGTGAAAAATTATGAAATTATGAGGTGCCCGATTCTGGTCTTGGTAAGTATGATATTGTCATGTAATAACACGGCCAATTATAATGACTCACTATTTGAGAAAGGTAAAGGCATGGGCGCCTTGGCAAATGACGAAATTAATGAAGCCTCGGGCCTTGAGGCCAGTCATGTAAACCCCGGATTGCTGTGGACGCATAATGACAGCGGCGATACTTCAAGGTTATTTTTGATCCAGGAAAATGGAGAAAATATAGGCGAGTTTTATCTGAAAGGTGTGAGAAACCGAGATTGGGAAGACATTGCAGTAGGACCTGGCCCGGTAAAAAATGAAAACTACATTTACATTGCCGAAACAGGAGATAATAGGACCATTTATGAAGACAAATACATTTATCGATTCGCAGAACCTAAGGCCGACAAATCTTTGCTAATCAACAATTACGACATCCTTGAGTTTCGATATCCTGACGGCAACAGAGACGCAGAATGTCTGATGATAGATCCGATTACAAAAGACTTATACATCATTTCGAAACGCGAACGCCAAGTCCACGTTTATTTGATGGCCTATCCACAACATGTTGACAGCATTAATGCACTCGTAAAGCTTGGCACTTTGCCCCACCATAACATCATTGCAGGCGATATTTCATCAGATGGAAAAGAAATCATACTTAAAACTTATGATGAAATACTGTATTGGCAGCGAAATGCCGGAGAGTCGGTGATGGAGACTCTTTCTCGGGCCGCAGTTAATATTCCATACAAGAGTGAGCCCCAGGGTGAAGCTATGGCCTGGAAGAATGATGGCAGTGGCTTTTATACGTTAAGTGAAGAGGCCGATGATACCGAGGCTCAGTTGTATTTTTATAAACGAAAATAGTAAGGCTTGATCAGGGTTTTTAAACTTGTCCCGGAGGGGTTAGTCATCGATAAAAAAAGACTCAACTTTCCCTCCCAATAAGGGCTTCGGCAAATTCCTTCAGCATAGCCTTCCGCTGAATCGGAGCTTCCAGCTTCTTTAAAGAGCCATATGCCGATTCAAAATACGTATTAATTTTGGCTTCTGCGAGCTCTTTGATTCCCAAACTGTTGTATACTTCCGTAACGCCCTTTACTTTTTCCTCGCCATTAAAGTCTTTTAATTCAAGCCAGCTCTTCAGTTGTTGTTCCATTTGACCAGCGGCCAGCTCTTTGGCCTTAATGAGCAAAAATGTTTTCTTATTGGCAATAATATCTCCACCCACCTGTTTGCCGAATTTCTCTTTATCAGCATAAACATCGAGCAAGTCATCTTTAAGCTGGAAGCCAATACCGATATTGACCCCGAATTTATATAGCGCTTGTTGATTTGCTTTATCAGCCCCAGCTAAAAGAGCACCCAACCGTAGGCTCGTGCCAAGCAAAACCGCTGTTTTTAGGCGGATCATTTCCAGATATTCATCCTCGGTCACTGTTTCGCGATCTTCAAAAACCATATCCATCTGCTGGCCTTCGCAAACTTCTGCTGCACACCTATTAAACAGCCTTAGCGTCTTAAGCAAATACTTTTTATCCGTTTCCAGTAAAAGATCATACGCCTTTACGAGCATAACGTCTCCTGAAAGGATAGCCGTATTGCTATTCCATTTTTCATGTACAGTTGCCTTACCTCTTCTCAACGGAGCCTCGTCCATAATGTCGTCATGCATCAGGGTGAAGTTATGAAACACTTCTATAGCCAACGCCTGATCTAATATTTTAGAAGGCTGTTCTTTGAACATGTAGTAGCCGATTAGAGTCAACAAGGGTCGTAATCTTTTGCCCCCAAGAGCCATCAAATAGGCAATAGGTTCATAAAGCTCAATCGGGTGCTCTCCATAGTTATGTTTTGAAATGTGCCCTTCAATGAGTTCCTGAAGGCGTGAAATAGGCTGCTGCATTCTTATTCGTAAAAGAATTTATCTTGTTCATCAACAAATTCGAGATCAATTGTTCTACGATTAAGGTCAGTATTTTTCACTACAACATCTACATTGTCACCCAGAGTAAACATTTTCTTGTTGCTTCTGCCTATTACGCGGTAATTGTCCTCATCAAACTCATAATAGTCGCCTTTTAAATCGGCAAGGCGTACCATGCCCTCGCACTTCGTTTCTATGATCTCCACAAATATGCCCCACTCGGTAACACCGGAGATTACACCTTCAAAAACCTTATCCTCCACGCTCTGCATAAATTCCACCTGCTTATATTTGATACTGGCGCGTTCGGCATCTGCTGCACGTTTTTCTCTTTCTGAAGAATGCTCGCATTTTTTTTCATAAGCTTCCTTTTCAGCGGATTCTCCTTTATCCAGATAATGTTGTAAAAGTCGGTGCACCATCATGTCCGGATACCTCCGAATGGGTGATGTAAAATGCGTATAGTGGGCAAAAGCTAAACCGAAATGCCCAATGGCCTGGGTAGTATATTTTGCCTTTGACATAGCTCGTATAGCAAGCTGCTGCAGCACATTTTCTTCCGGTTTCCCTTCTATATTGGAGAGCAGCTTATTTAATGATCTTGAAATTGACTCATCGTCAACTTTTATTTCGTGCCCAAAACGCCGGGCAAAAGTGGCAAACGTATTAACCTTTTCAGGATCAGGAAAATCGTGTGTACGATATACAAAAGTATTTTTTTCTTTGCCCTCCCGCATCTTATAGATAAAGGTAGCCACCTGTTTATTTGCCAGGAGCATGAACTCTTCGATCAGCTTATGAGCATCTTTGCGCACTTTGGGAATAACTCCCAAAGGTTTCCCGTTTTCATCGAGTTTGAACTTTACTTCCGTGGTTTCA
>JBCDHA010000493.1:0-3485 GCA_038750705.1 Bacteroidota bacterium | reverse complement strand
CTTTAAGAACTGGTTAAAATTAGGGCGAATTACAGATTCTGATCTCGATGATAGAGATGTGATTCTCTTTCCGGAAAAAATAAATGGCAAGTATGCTATGCTGCACCGTCCGAAAGAGTGGGTCGGTGAACAGTGGGGAGGTCATCAATACCCTGCCATTTGGATTCGATTTAGCCATGATATGCTTGTATGGGATGAGCCTAGCCATTTACTATTGGCGGGCATCCCGTGCAGTTGGGAAGAGAAAGTGGGCGGAAGTACACCTCCTTTAAAAACCGATAGTGGTTGGCTGGTCTTGTATCATGGAGTGGAGTCCGGTGGTCAGGGCTATTACAGGGTAGGCGCCTTAATGTTGGACTTAGAGGACCCAACCAAAATAATCGGTAAAACAAAGGATTGGATAATGGAGCCCGAGTTTGATTATGAAATTGAAGGTTACTATAATGGATGTGTCTTCCCTACAGGTAATGTCATTAAAGATAATACCTTGTACGTTTATTATGGCGGGGCTGACAAATACATTGGTCTGGCAACCTGCAACATCAACGAGTTGGTTGATTTTACATTATCGCAACCGTTAAATTGACCCTTTGATGTACTATGATTTTTTTTGAGAGCCCGACATGGGCAGAAGGATTAGCCTGGGTTGACATTTTAATTATATTCGTTTATTTCATTCTTGTTATACTTTTAGGTGTCCGGTATGGTAATAAAAGTTCAGATACCAAAAGCTATTTTCTTGCCGGGAAAAGAATGACGTGGCCTGTTATTGGGTTCTCTTTATTTGCGGCGAGTATTTCCAGCTCTACCCTTATCGGTCAGGCAGGTGATGCGTACAGTACCGGGATTGCGGTTTTTAATTATAACCTGATCTCAGTTGTGGTAATGATATTTTTTGCATGGTTTATTCTTCCATTTTACATTAAAACAAATGTTTTTACGATTCCTGAGTTTCTGGAAAAAAGGTTTAGTGTTCATTCCCGCTATTATTTCTCTGCTGTTACGATCATTGTAAATATTTTTCTGGATGCAGCGGGCTCTTTATACGCAGCTGCCATTGTAATGAAGTTGGTCTTTCCTGGCGTATCGATAATGATGCTCGCCGTAGTATTTGCCATAATTGTGGCTGCCTACACCATTCCTGGAGGCCTTTCTGCTGCGATCAAGGTCGATCTTTTTCAAGGTATTTTTTTGCTGCTGGGCTCAGTGGTGTTGACTTATTTTGCCGCCGTTAACGGTGGTGCAGAGTACATCAAAAGCCTCATCAAAGATGGAGATTACCTGATTAAACTTATCCGTCCATTGAATGACAGCTCGGTTCCCTGGCTGGGAATGATAGTGGGAATACCGGTCTTAGGTTTGTTCTTTTGGGGTAATAATCAGCAGCTTGTCCAAAGAGTACTTTCAGCCAAATCTGTGGATGAGGGAAGAAAAGGAGTATTGCTGGTTGGGTTCTTAACTGTGCTCACGTTATTCGTGATTATAATTCCGGGAATCACGTCGATAAAGCTCTTTCCTACACTTGAAAAACCAGACATGGTCTATCCTAACATGATATTGGAGTTACTCCCTAATGCACTCATTGGATTTATGATGGCTGCTATGGTGGCAGCGCTGACATCTTCATTAAGTGGCCTGCTCAATTCCGTTGCTACTTTGTTTACTATTGATTTTTACAATAAGATAAAACCTCAATCCTCAAGTAACCATCAGGTGCGGGTAGGACGAATAGTTTCAGTTATCGTCTTGGTTATTGCGGTTTTTTGGGCTCCGCAAATTGGTCAGCGTTTTGGAACGCTATTGAAATATTATCAAGAAATGTTATCAATAATGGCGCCACCTATTGTAGCTGCCTTCATACTTGGAATTTTTTGGAAAAGAACAAACTGGCAGGGGGCGTTTTACGGTTTAATTGGCGGGATTATCCTTGGCCTGACCAACCTCCTGTTCAAAATAGGTACTGGGGCCTCACTTTTTGGTGAAATTCATTTTTTGCTTACCGTTCCTATTTATTTCTTTTGGAGTTCGCTTGTGATGCTGTTAGTCAGCTATTTCACAGAGGCTCCCGGAAGAGAAAAAACTGAAGGACTTACATTTTCGAGAAAACTTTTCCGAGAAGAAACACTGGAGCTTCGTGGTACCAGTCTCATAAAAAACTATCGTTTTTGGTCGTATATGCTCTTATTATTTTGTTTGATTGTTTTGTTATTATTCAGATAGCCATGAATAAAGCCTACCTAATTCTTGCTTTTTCTTTCATTGTTTTTTCATGTGAAAGAGAAAATCCCTCTCCTAATTTCATTTTTATTTTGGTGGATGATCAACCTTTTGATGCATTGGGTTTCAATGGAAGGTACCCTTTTCTTCAGACCCCTAATATGGACAGATTAGCCGCAGAAGGAGTATCTTTCAACAACTTCTTTTGTACGCAATCAATATGTTCCCCGTCCAGAGCTAGTTTTATGACCGGAACTTATCCTCATATTCATGGAGTTAACCAAAACAATCCGCATGTAGATCCTAATTGGGAAGAACTTCCTCCGGTAGGTGTTCACCTACAAAAATCAGGTTACCAAACAGCTCATATTGGTAAGATCCATATGGCACATTTGAAGGGTAAAGCCCACATTAGGCCTGGGTTTGATTATTGGTATAGCTTTATTGGGCAAGGAGAATATTTCGATCCTATGGTTAACGATAACGGAAATGAGTATCGAGAGGAAGGATACATAACCGATATTCTTACAGATAAAACGTTGGAATGGCTTGACAGTCAAAGAGATCCTGGTAAACCTTTCTATCTTAACCTCTGGCACAAGGGCGTGCACGAAGATCACTCGCCGGCACCAAGGCACGAAGAACTTTACTCGGATCATAGATTACCTACCCCTCCATTTGATACCCACTTAGAAACTTTTGTAAATAAACCAGAGTGGCAACGAGTTAAAGCCTACGACAGCGCCTGGAAAAGTTATAAACCCGTGGCTGAACTTCCTACAAAAGAATGGCCAATTAAAGGAGATAAATTCATGAAACTACTGCGGTGTCTTAAATCTATCGATGAATCACTGGGTCTGGTAATGAAGAAGCTTGATGAAATGGGCGAATTGGATAACACGGTGATAATATTCAGCAGCGACAATGGCTATTTTATGGGAGAGCATACTTACTGGGATAAGCGCATAGCCTATGAAAATTCTATGAGAATACCCATGATCATCAGGTACCCTAAGCTTATTAAGCGGCATGGTAGTATTGAAAATTTGTGCTTAAATATTGACTTAGCTCCAACCATACTCGATTTGGTAGGCACAGCTATTCCAGGTTACATGCAAGGGAAATCCATGAAACCCTTATTATTAGGTGCTGAGACCAAATGGAGAGAGTCATTCTTGTTTGAATATTATGTGGACGATGCGTACCCCTATGCCGGACCCGATATGCTCGCCATTCGAACCGATAGGTTTAAGCTAGTAGACAATCAT
>JBCDHA010000492.1:0-3497 GCA_038750705.1 Bacteroidota bacterium | reverse complement strand
TTAACCTTCATCTGTTCAAGCTTTTTCAGGGCTCCGGAAAGATCATTAAAGGTGATAGGTTTTAAAAGGTAATCAATGCTGTTCACCTTAAAAGCGTCAATCGCATATTCGTCAAAAGCGGTGATGAAAATAATTGGCTTGGTGATCTTAACATTATCAAAAATCTCGAAACTTTTGCCATCCAATAGCTGGATGTCCATAAAAATGAGATCAATGTTATTTTGGTTTTGATCCAGCCAGGCTGAAGAGCTGGAAACAGAGTTTAGTTTTTCTGCAACTTCAATACTGTCGTCATACCTTTTAAGGTAACGTTCCAGCTTTTCAGCTGCAGGTACTTCATCTTCAATAATGAGAACTTTCATCTAATATGATTCAACTATAGACTCTTGAATTTCTTCCAGTAAAGGTATTTTAATGTAGGCAAAATCATACGCTTTCACACTTACCACTGGTTTATCGCTAAAAAAGGAATAAGATTTCTGGATACTTTCGAACGTAGCAGTAGTTCTGTCATCTTTAATGAGCTTTTCATTCAGATGATACTGCACCACCAGGTAGTCAGTTTGACTTTCATCCGGCTGTATGGTTATTTCGAGTGGCTGATACTCATTTATGATATTGGAGCGTACAATCATTTCTATCAGGTTAGGGAATGTACCTGGTACTATTGGCGTGTCGCTATGCGTTACTGAGATTTTGCTTTCAAGTTTAATTCTTCCGGCAAATTGGTAGTTAAGTAAATGAACTACATTTTTTGCCGCATTTACTTCTTGTTCCAGCGTAGACAGTTCCACTTTTCTGTGACTCAGAATGTAGCGATACACTGATGAGAGATGGTCGATATAATCTTCTCCTTCTTCCACATTTCTGTGAATGAGAGTGATTAGAGTTTCCAGGCTTTCATAAAGTAACTGTGGGTTGACTTCATTTTTGAATTGTAACAACTCGCTTTCTAGGGCTTCGGTACGCAAATTTTCACTTTCCAGTAATTGCGTATTCTGCTTTTCAATGTATACATTACTAAAATACATTAGGTTATAGAGTAAGCTTGAAACGGCATAGATGGCATTAAAAATGATTAATTGGCTTTCAGCAATGCTAAAGTCATATACCCATTTAAAATAGGCGGATATTATGATAGTTACCACTAAGAGTGAAAGCCCAATACCCGTAAGCAACTGCCAGAGGATCTGGCTTTGAATGTTATTCTTAAAGAAACGCTCATTGAAAATGGCATTCCACCTAAGCGTTTCAGATAACGTGTAGACCAAAACTATGCATATGTAAACCTCCTGATTCATGAAGGTTGAACCTAGCTGTTCCAGGTTGTTATTGATCAGCAGAATCAGGACGTAAACGAGTACGCCGTAAAACACGGGTGTTATAAGACGGAAAAAGGGGTTATGGATAAAAATCTTCCTCATGCCGATTTCGCTATATTGGGTTGAATTACAGGAAGCTGAACCGTAAACTTGCTGCTGTCATCCACTTTAATCTTTTTGTCAGTAAAGTATCTGTAGCGTTTTTGGATATTATCCAAGCCTACTTGAAAAGAACTCACATTTCTTGGGGTCTCTGTTTTGGTGTTGGTGACTTTAATGTCCGTATTGTCAATGGCGTGAATGTAAATACTCAGCGGCTTTTCATTGGTGATAATGTTATGTTTCACGGCATTTTCCACAAGCATCTGAAGCGTTAAAGGTGGCATTTGGCTATCCATAAGGTTGGGGGGGAGGTTAATTTCAATTTTGAGATTATTCTCAAATCGCACCCTAAGCAAATAGTAATAGGATTTTACGAATTCAATTTCCTCACGCAGCGAAACGCATTGCTTTTGGTTGTTAGCAAGAATGTATTGGTACGTCTGGGCCAGTCTTCTTATAAAGTCTTCAGCCAAGTCCGCATCTTTGAAAATTAGAGATGATATGGTATTGAGACAGTTGAACAGATAATGCGGACTGAGCTGACTTTTTAAGGCTTCAAACTGAAGCTTAAGCTGCCTGCGCTGACTTTTTACACTTCTTATTTGAACTACGGCATACTGATTATAAGAAAAGAGTGCAAAGTATATTACGTTATAGATAACCACTCCCACAACGGTGAGGATCTCCAATTTTAATAATGTGTCGTAATATGAGGTAAAGAGGCTACTTATCAGAAACAATGAAAAAACCCAACCCATGGCATAAATAAGTAAAATAGCTACCAGGCTATCCGCAGCTATTCCAATAATAAGTCTTCCCGATAAATGCTTTGCCCAAGGCAAAAGCTTATCCAATAGTTTATCCAACCAGAAAATAACAAGACCTATTAAGTTTGCCGTGAACATGCCGGCCAAAAGGTAATTGAAATTGCTGCCGCTGGTTGGAAAAACGCCTTTCTCGCTGTAGTAGAGATAGGTATAAAACAGAATACCGATAGCCGTGGTGATGATGAGTCCTAACCAGAACTTTCTCATGGTGTACTTTAAGAATATATTGAGTGTGACGGCCATGTAAGCTTCAATCTAATCAAAAGTGAGATTAAATTGAAGCTTATGATGACGGTTGGTAATTCTTGATTAGTCGATGGCTCTCATAGCGCGGCCATAGTAAGTATCCGAACGAATCTGATCTGCTGCAGATCGATACGCTTTTCTCATGTCGCTGTCACCTGCCTTCCTCACATGAGGGGCTAATGCCTGCAGTGCCTGAGATTTGTAATAGTCAGAGTCCATGTCCTCTACGGATTTGATCAGCGCTAGTACCGTAGATTTACTAAGGTCGTCTTTGTTTGCTGCCTTCTTAAGTATGGATGAAGCATAGTGCGATGAATTAATATCTCCAACCGCCTCCATTAGTCGCTCAGCGGCTTCATCATCCAATTCCTGCTCCTCAAGCATTTTACTTAAAATAGAAGAAGCATAATGATCTGAACTCATTTTATCATCAACCAGAATAATGATTTTTTTCTGTACATCGTCATCTAACTGGTTGTCTAGTAAACTTGAGAATACACTGGCCATATAATAATCTGAACTCACATCGGAGATGGCTTCAATCAGCTCTTCAAAAGACTCTGAACTAAGGTTATCAAGATCCATTGCCTTTTTCAATATTTGAGACTGATAATAGTCCGAACTGATGTCTTTTGTGGTTTCGATAATTTCCGCAATCATAGCGCCATCTAGTTTCTCAAGCTCTAATACATCAGAAAGTAAGGAAGCCTGATAATAATCGGAGCCTATATCTCTGCTTGCTTCCATGATTTTGGTAAGGGTTGTTGCTGTTGGTGTGTATCTTTCAAGTGATTCTTTCAAAACTACTGTAGCGTAATAATCGCTACCTATATTTCTTACAGCGTCAAAATAGGCTTCGGCCGTTTTTTCGTTATTCAAAAATTTTCGGTTGTTGTCCTTAAGCATTTGAGCCAGGTAGTAGTCCGAGTTTATTTCATCTCCTAACTCTTCTATAGCTTTCGCTAACTGGCCGGATGATAATTCATCTTTATCCAAAAGC
>JBCDHA010000491.1:0-3500 GCA_038750705.1 Bacteroidota bacterium | reverse complement strand
CTCCGCCGCTGATCAGAAAGTTTCTCTATTCGGATTCATCAAATACATTTACCGAGCTGGGTGTCGACATCAAGACATTTGACATCCAAGACACCGGAGACTTCACACCTACTGAGTATTTTGATATTCAAGGCATGACGCGGAAAAATTGCAGCATAAAGTCAAAACTTATTACACTGGGCGGAGACCACTCCATCACTTATCCCCTACTTAAGGCATATTCTAAGGTGAAAGGTTCTTTTGAGATCCTGCAGATCGATGCGCATGGAGATTTATACCATTCCTTTGAAGGAGACCCGTATTCACACGCATGCCCCTTTGCCCGAATCATGGAAGAAGGGCTTACTTCAAGACTCATTCAGGTGGGAGGAAGGACTTACACCCAGCATCAGTATACGCAAGCAGAAAAGTTTGGCGTTGAGGTACTTGAAATGAAGGATTATGAATTGGCAAAACTGCAATTCAAAAATCCGTTATACATATCCCTGGATATGGACTGTTTTGACCCCGCGTATGCTCCCGGGGTCTCACACCATGAACCCGGTGGATTCACTTCTCGGCAGGTCATCGATATTATTCACTCCATTGATGCAGAGATTATTGGTGCTGACATTGTGGAATATAATCCGGACCGGGATGTGCAGGGGATCACCGGTGCGCTCGCTGCTAAGGTATTAAAAGAGATCATAGGAAAGATGGCGTAACCAACTACACCGATAACAAAATGACTCCCTTTTAGCGTTTAAGTTCCATTATCAAATCAAAAAAACTAACTTTGCGGCTTCATTTTTCAGAGAAACTATGATTGCAGCAAATAACGTATCGCTACAATACGGAAAGCGAGTTCTTTTCGATTCAGTAAACATCAAGTTTACACAAGGCAACTGCTATGGCGTAATTGGCGCCAATGGAGCAGGAAAGTCCACATTTCTCAAGATCTTATCCGGTGATATTACGCCTAACTCCGGTAAGGTGACCATAGATCAGGGTAAGCGAATGGCGGTACTGCGGCAGAACCACTTTGAGTTTGACGAAGAAACGGTTTTAAATACGGTCATGCGTGGTCATACTCAGCTCTGGAGCATCATGCAGGAAAAAAATGCCATCTATGAAAAGCCGGACTTTTCAGAGGAAGATGGTGTTAAGGCCTCGGAGTTAGAAGCCGAATTTGCAGAAATGGACGGCTGGAATGCTGAGTCTGACGCCGCTGCCCTGCTCAGCGGCTTGGGCATAAAAGAAGACAACCACTATCTTCTCATGAAAGAGTTAAGCGGGAATCAAAAAGTAAGGGTGCTATTGGCTCAAGCCATCTTTGGCAACCCGGATGTCCTTATCCTCGATGAGCCTACAAACGACCTGGACATCCAAACCATCGCCTGGCTGGAGGACTTCCTTTTAGAATTTAAGAATACCGTAATCGTAGTATCACACGACCGTCACTTTTTGGATACAGTTTGTACGCATATTGCAGATATCGATTTCAAAGCCATTAAGCTGTTTACCGGTAACTATTCGTTCTGGTATGAGTCCAGTCAGCTAGCCCTGACACAGCGGTCAGCCTCTAATAAAAAGGCGGAAGAGAAGAAAAAGGAGCTGCAGGAATTCATTGCTCGCTTCAGCGCCAACGCCGCCAAATCGAAGCAAGCCACGAGCCGTAGAAAGCTGCTTGATAAGATCAATGTAGAAGACATTCAACCCTCTTCCCGCCGTTACCCGGCCATCATCTTTCAGCAAAACCGAACCGCCGGTGATCAAATTCTGCAGATTGAAGGATTGAGCGCCAGCAGCAACGGCAAAACCTTATTTAAGGATCTTGATCTCTTCGTAAACAAAGGCGATAAAATAGCGGTACTCAGTCAGGATAGTTTAGCAATTACTTCATTATTTCAAGTATTGAATGGTGAAGCCGAAGCCGATGCAGGTGACTTTAAGTTCGGGCAGACCATTACAACGGCGTATTTACCTAACGAGAATGAAAAGTACTTTGAATTAAATGACAATCTCATTGATTGGCTCAGGCAATATTCGGATGGCGAAAAGGACGAAGTTTACATTAGAGGTTTCCTGGGCAAGATGCTTTTTTCAGGGGAAGAGGTTTTTAAAAAATGTAATGTGCTGTCCGGTGGGGAAAAGGTGCGGTGCATGGTATCAAGGATGATGCTACAGGGTGCCAATCTATTGATGCTGGATGAGCCAACGAACCACCTGGATCTGGAATCGATTCAAGCCTTTAACAATGCACTTCGCGATTTTCCCGGAACAGTTTTATTTACTTCTCATGACCACACGTTTACACAGACTATAGCCAACAGAATTGTGGAAATCAGCCCTAATGGTGTTATCGATAAGCTCATGACCTATGATGATTACATTGCCGATGAGCGGGTGGTAGCACAGCGAGAGGAGATTTATGCGTAGATGAGTGTAATCCCGGACAATGCTAAGCCGGGATCAGAAATCTCAGCATTAGAGGCGTGCGCATGACAGCAGCCCGGATTGGGAAGAAGAGATCACTTCTTTTTGTCTTTCTTCTTTTTCTTCTTGCCTTCAGGGGTTCCGAATAGCACGTCATCTTCGATTACGGTAGCTATTATAGACGTCTTGCCGTCATCCATGCGAGTCCAGACAGCAGCAACGCGGCCGTCATAGGCGGTAATATTTGTGTAGTCACCAAAAAAATATTCAGCGTCAGGGGTAAATGGAGTCTCACTTATCTTGACGTTCTCAAAAGTGACCCCACCGTTATTGGAATAAGCGAGATAAACATCCGTTTGATTATCTTCATATGCCCTGCGATCATAATAAAGGATATATAGATAGCCTGTAGTATAATCCTGTGCCATCCAACTTAGAAATTGGTGTTTTCCGCCCTCGTCATCGTTTACCTTTTTTGGAATCGTCCAGGTATCTCCCCCATTCGTTGATCGCATAAACCAGATGTCCGTATCATTTTCTCCGTTTTTCTGATCAGACCAGTTTAAGTAGAGCATACCCTGATACTGGGTAGGACTATTATCGGCTATAAGTACAGGCATGCCGTTGGTACGATTAATACCCGGAACATCAAAAGCCCAACCACCCGGTTGATCCCTGACCATAACATCATTTCTCAACCAGGTCTTGCCTCTGTCATAAGAGCGGTCTAAATATAGCTTTTCGTTAAATGCCCAGATCACGTACAGATAGCCCTGTGGACCTACAGCCGGTACAGCTCCCTCCGTGGTATTATCACCATCGATACAATCTCCCGGAAACTGGTTAAGCTGAATAGGATCTGACCACTTCTTACCTCCGCCTGACGTAGATAGCAGAATATTACTCTGGCAGGCCGGGTCTTTAGAACCGTATTTATCGAACTGGGTCCAGGTGACATAAAGATTATTGGTTCTTGGATCAATAACGGCCCATTCTTTGTCTTGGTCTTTGGGGTGGTTTAGGCCAATGGATGCGCCGTCGTCCCAGGTGAGGCCACCATCCGTAGATTTCTGGCTTACAATCCT
>JBCDHA010000490.1:0-3504 GCA_038750705.1 Bacteroidota bacterium | reverse complement strand
TTTCCGGATTTCACACAATACCAGGAAATCCACTGGAATGGAAAACAGCTTAAACCTGTTTGGACGGATACAGAGCTGAATATAATGGCCCTTGAGGTTGAATTGCTTCAAGATACGGCAGCGGTACTAGCCATTAAGGGTGCCCGGGTTCATACCGGATTTACACAAGACAAACATACGCAGCAGCCTGAACTCACATACAATGGGTCTTTTCTGCGGGCACAAGATCTGCTCCCAACGATTGGGTATAATGAGGATATGGAGCTCATGGAAAACCGTTACCGGGGGGATTGGGGGCTTGAAAAACTCGGCACGAGAATGTCACCTATTTCGGATTCTGTAGCGTTAAGCGAAGACTTGTATTCACCTGATGCTACTTGGATAGAAGGAACCATCGAGCTAAGTACTACTTCTGATCAGGTGGCTATCGGTCCGGGGATGCTAGTCAATTCAAAGCAGCAGAATGGCAGAAATTATTTCACTTATTCACTAGAAAGTGCGGCGCCTTTCGAGTGGTATTTCGGATCTGCGGTCTACCGTCAGGAATCTTTCGATTTCGGTGAAGTGCAGTGCCACATTTACCATAAACCTGAACACATCTACAATATACCCTTCTTTAAAAAGTCATTTATCAATACACTCAGCTTTATAGAATCAAGACTGGGCGAATATCCTTATAGTGAAGTGAAATTAATGGAGATTCCATTTTATCAGGAACCACATTATGCCTTCCCGAATACTATAGCCATTTCGGAGAAGGAGGGCTGGTTTGCCGATTCTACTTCTTTTGACAATCGCGTGTACATGGAGTTTACGATTGCCACAAACTTAATTGCGCACTGGGTAATGCAAAACATACCTGTTGCCAACGTGCAAGGCGCAGATATGCTCCGCTACGCACTCCCCGAATGTTTGGCGATGCAAATTATTCAGGAACAGTACGGCGAGGAAGGTATTGACTGGCTGGTCACCAAAAAGCAAGGTTTATATGCCCGTGAAAGAGGTACTGAACCGAATATCGAACCTTCGCTAATAGCGGCAGATGGTATCGACTACCTCGAAAAAAATAAGGGTACCATCGCACTCTATGCACTTAGCCAATCAATGGACAGTAATGAGTTTAATCGGAGTATAAAGAAATGGGTCAAAGGCCTGAATGAAAAAGGAACTTTTTACGATTTGTATTTAACCCTACTTGAGAGTGAACAAATCGCTATACTTTCCAAACCGGAAATCCAGGAATTAAAAAATGTATTTGAAAAAGTCGAACCATAACTCAAGAGCAACCAAGAAATTATAAAAGCCAACACATAAATCATTCAATCATGGAATTAGAAATAAAAAACCTATCAAAAACCTACTCTAATGGAGTACAAGCGCTTAAAGATGTAAGCCTTAGCATCGGTAAAGGTATGTTTGGACTCTTGGGTCAAAACGGAGCAGGGAAATCCACTTTGATGCGAACCATTGCCACGCTACAGGACGCCGATAGCGGCACTATACATTTCAACGGGATTGATGTAGCCAAAGAACCCGAAAAACTGAGAAAGACGCTTGGATATTTACCTCAGGAATTCGGCGTTTATCCCAACGTTACGGCAGAGGAACTACTCTCACATATCGCGGATATGAAAGGCATTGTACAGAAAGGCGAGCGAAAAGACACCGTTGAGGCATTACTGCAAAAAGTCAATCTTTATGATGCTCGAAACAAAAAATTAGACGGCTATTCCGGAGGAATGAAACAGAGATTTGGCATTGCCCAGGCTTTAGTAGGCAATCCGGACTTGATCATAGTGGATGAGCCTACCGCCGGCCTGGATCCCATGGAAAGGAACCGTTTTTACAACCTGCTTTCGGAACTAGGTGAAAACGCAGTAGTCATTCTTTCTACCCACATTGTGGAGGATGTAAGTACACTTTGTACGGATATGGCCATTATAGGTAAAGGTGAGGTAGTACTTACTGGCAAGCCCGATGAGATAGAGGAAGCGCTAAGGGGTAAACTCTATGAAATGCCAGTATCGAAAGACGAAATTGGTAAGTACCAGGAAAAGTACAACGTGATTTCCCAGCGTTTTTTCGCCGGCAGAATGATGATCACAATTCTTTCTGATGAGATGCCATCCAATGGGTTCGATACAAAAGCGCCGACTCTGGAGGATGCTTATTTCAAAATACTGAGCGAACACTAAATATGCAAACGATTCTTTCCATCATCAAAAGCGAGCTCAAGCAACGCCTGTTCAGCTGGGTTACCGTCATCTTCTTCTTGATGCTGGTATTCCAGGCCATATGGTATACCAAAGGTGGCTTCGAATATTTTGCCAATGAAAATGTGCTGATGAATGCTCCCAGTATCATTTATCGAAACTACGCCGCAATGGGTATGTTGATGATCATCATCATCGCAATCTCTACCGGAGGTGTATTGTACAAGGACATTCAGTACAAATCGTCTGAGTGGACTTACGCAATGCCGATCAATGAAAAAGAATTTTTCGTAGGACGTTTCTTAGCGGCTTTTTTGTACCTCGTCATCATCAGTACGGGCTTAATTCTAGGGCACTTTTTGCTTCCTTTTTCTGGTATTGGTGAGGCTAACCAATTTGGCCCTCAACCTTGGGGGCAATTGTTTCATGGGTGGCTCATGTTTACGGTGCCAAATCTCTTTATATACGTAGCGCTTGTGTTTTTCTCCATTGTGTTCTCCAGGCGAATTGCCACAAGCTATCTTGCGGTTTTTGCCGTAGTTATTACCTTTCTAATCGCTCAAACTTCTTACGAAACAGGAGGTGGAAACAACTTGTTGGCATACCTCTTAGTGGATCCGGGAGGCTATGTAGCCGCTCAGTATTACGCAGATTTACAGTCCCCTCTCGAAAAAAATACAGCCTACTTTCAATTGAAAGGTTATCTATTACAAAATAGACTGCTATGGGCTGGAATTGCTTTACTTCTGGCAGCCGCTGCTTATTTCAAGTTTTCGTTCAAGTACTTCATTCAAGCCGGAGTTGATAAGTCGAAGAAGATCAAGGAAGAGCGCGGTAACCTTTTCAGTGGTGCGGCTGTACGAGTTCCTAAGATTGCAAAACAATTTGGGATTGCCGATTTTTTGAAAAAGCTCGGGACATTATCCAAACTGGAGTTTTTGAATATCGTTCGGCCGACATCCTTCAAGATCATTTTGGGGATTATTTTGCTGATGGTTTTCTTACAAAACGTGACTTGGAATGCTACGTATTACATCGGTAAAGAGGTACCTATCAGTAGCAATATGACCTTCTTCCGCTTGCAGTGGGGGGTTTTTGTCAACATGTTGATCATGATATGGGCAGGTGAGCTCTTTTTCAAAGATAAGACCGTCAATATTTGGCAAATCACCGATTCGCTGCCCGTCCCGGTATGGGTGACTCAGCTTTCTCGTTTCGTTGCGGTTATTGGGCTTTCATTCGTGTTGAGCCTTAGTTTCATCGCAGTTTCCATTTTCACGCAGATTCTGCT
>JBCDHA010000489.1:0-3539 GCA_038750705.1 Bacteroidota bacterium | reverse complement strand
CTCGCTTATTGGTCGTCTACCAGGGTCAGTGAAATATGAAAAATATTCTACCCTGTAGGTGAGACCTTGGTTATTTAGTCAAGAGAATGAGCCATAGTAGCGCCAGCCCTTACGGTCATCCTGTGGTGAGTGGAAATGGTGATTTAATAGCCGGTTCTTAATGAGTCTCTGCTCAAATTTCTTTACCTCGTGTTTATGGTTAAGTACGTTTAGATACTATTGCTTCATACTTTTAGTACGAGAATTCATCTTATCAAAAGGAAATCCCTCAAATTGCTTTAAAAAACACTTAAAGAATGTATTTTGCATGCTTCTAAAAATTTGATCATGTCGAAAAACGGACTTCTAATTCTTATAACATCAGTGGCGGCCCTTGGGGGCCTTTTATTTGGCTATGATACCGGGGTTATCAACGGTACTCAGTTTTATTTCAGTAAATACTTCGAGCTTGAAGGTGCAATGAAAGGCTGGGTGGTGAGTAGCGCTTTGGTAGGTTGTTTTGTAGGGGCGGTATTTGCAGGCTATACCACCCGGATGATTGGAAGAAAGAATAGTTTGATTATATCCGCCGTTCTTTTTACCGTTTCAGCATGGGGATCCGGATTACCTTCATTCTTACCCGAATCCATACCCTTGCTGGTAGTGTTTAGAATTATTGGTGGCTTAGGCATAGGTCTGGCATCTATGGCAGCCCCCACTTATATTGCAGAAATTGCCCCGGCAAATAAGCGCGGAGTGCTCGTATCATTTTATCAATTAGCTATTGTTACAGGTTTTTTTGTGGTTTTTTTGGCTACTTACCTGATTGGAGAGAAGTTCACTCCTGAAGAGAATGTGAGTGAAGGCTGGCGATGGATGTTTTGGTCGGAGCTAATTCCGTGTCTCCTGTTTTTAGGCTTAACGTTTTTCATTCCTAAAAGCCCGCGATGGTTGGTACTGGTTGGTCGTGATGAAGAAGCGCTTTCGGTTCTTAACAAACTACACGAACCCACAGAGGCGAAAAAGGAGATTGGTGAGATCAAGCATTCACTAAAAGACGAAGAATCTGTGTCATCTAAGACCGTATCAATATTTCAAAAAGCGGTGTTGCCAATAGTTTTAATAGGTTCGGCTTTATCCTTATTGCAGCAGTTCACCGGAATTAACGCCGTGTTGTATTATGGCGGTGATATTTTTGAGAAAGCCCTTGGCTATGGGCAGGAAGATATTTTGGCTCAACAGATCCTATTGGGAGCAGTGAACTTCGGTTTCACCTTTGTGGCCATGTATACTGTGGATAAGTGGGGTAGAAAACCACTCATCCTATTTGGTTCATATGGCATGTTACTAGGTTTTATATTGCTAGGAGGGTCTTTATATTTTGACCAGGTGGGTATTGTGTCGCTCATCGGCGTACTCATGTTTATCGGGTCTTTTGCTTTGAGCATGGGACCGGTTACCTGGGTATTGCTTTCTGAAATGTTCCCCAATAGTGTAAGAAGTGCAGCGATGTCTGTTGCAGTAGCTGTACAATGGGCGGGAAACTATTTAGTATCACAAACTTTCCCGATCATGGCTGAAAGTGAAATAAACGTGAATGGTGCATTTAACAAATCATTGCCTTATGTAGTATTTGGTATTTGTCTAATCATTCTGATCGTATTTATAAAAAAATATGTGGTAGAAACCAAAGGAAAAACCCTGGAGGAGCTTGAAGATGTTTGGGCTGAGAGGTATGGAAAGATAGAGAGTTAATTTACTCCTCGTCTTGATACCGGTGACTAGCCTCATTCACGAAATTTTTGTTTGAAAGATATTGGTGTCTGACTAAATTTTTGGGTACTAAAAAGTGACTTTAAACGCCCGAGAGTAGATTTTTCTTTAAAGCCGAAAACTACCCCTGCTAAGAACTGCCCTTGAGGGAATCCAAACGGAGTTTTAGCAAATGATACCAAATAAAAAATCCTTTCTCGAACTTCAGTAATATAAGACCATAAAACTAATGAAGTCTGTGTTAAGCAATTCAAAAGAGCTTTTAGCCGTTATGCTATGATTTATTGAATTTAATATAATCCAAATTTCAGGTTCATTTTACTTTCAGAGCCGATGTAAAATCCTTCCTTCATTAATCCTTTAATAATATCCATATCCCTTACTTCCTCTTTATCGGGACTGTCAGTGATGTCTCCTGATATTGTGACGCTCTTCCAGCGCATCCATGATTCACATTCGGTTTTTGGAAGATTGTTACCGCGCTCATCAGTTGTAAATGCTATTTTCCAGCGCTGTTCCGGGCAGTAGAATAAGTTGACGGTTAAAATAATCAACATTATATTTTATGTTTAGAAAGCAAATATAATAGCTAGGCCTCAAGATATGTTTCAATCGCCTGACAAAAAAGTGTTAATACGGACACATGTAACTAGTATTCGTGTTTCCAATTTTTTTAGTGGTGTCCGACTAAATTTTTTGAACATGAAAAAAGTGTCTTTAAAGCGTCCGAGAAAGATTTTTCTTCAAAGCTGAAAACTACCCCCACTAAGTACTGCGCTTTAGCTACTGTGAAAGGGTGTTTAGCGAATGATTCCAAATCAAAAATCTTTTTCGTACGCCAGTATTTTTTTTGAGACATGACATTCGTCATTTTTTTTTACCTATATGCGTGCTACATTCAAATGTATCTTTTGACGACCAGTCGATAGGTACTAAAAGGAGGCTGTACAGTGATCTGCTTTTCCACGGAAATGCAGATACTAGCCAACCCAAAGGCGAGCACGGCTCGCCTTTTTTGTATTCAAATACTATCGAATGGCCTTTAATGTCATCATTGCCAGCGGGAATGATCTTGTAGGCCATTAGCATGGTTTTATTTTTACCCTGCTGCTATTTTCTCGCTCATTTCAGACCACGCTTAAAAATAGAAATGTTTACGAATTTTTAGGGAAAGGCAGAAGGCCCGGAGAAATAAGAACAAAGAAGGCGCTCAGCAGTTATTCTTCTAATTGTTATGAAAAGAACATTTCTGATTACGCTTTTCTCGTTATTTACCTCGTCGATCACGTATACCCAAGATCTGAATACCTTAAATACAGAAAGGCTTGCCCTGACTAAAAAAGGAATGATCGTTTTAGGGTCATGGGCCATTGGTAATATTGCGTTAAGTCCCGTATTGGTCAATAACTCATCTGGCAGTGAGAAATATTTCCATCAGATGAATGGCTATTGGAACGTTGTGAATTTGCTAATTGCAGGACTCGGCTACTATTCAGCTGCCAGAGCAGATTCTTACGGGCTTACCCTGAGCGAATCTTTGAAAGAACAACAGAGGTTAGAAAAAACGTTACTTTTTAATGCCGGACTTGATATTGCATACATGGTGGGTGGTCTGTACCTGCGTGAAAGATCTGAAAACACCAGCGATAATCCCCAACGCCTTGAGGGTTTCGGGCAGTCACTGATTTTACAGGGTGGATTCTTATTTGTATTCGACGTCGTTTTTTACCTCACGCAGCATCGCCACGGATTGAAATTATTAGGCCTGGTAGACAACCTGGCGCTTG
>JBCDHA010000488.1:0-3542 GCA_038750705.1 Bacteroidota bacterium | reverse complement strand
GTTCATCGCACATACCGGGGAAATTGGCTTCATAACCGTTCATGGTAAAAGCAAGCCCTACGGCGCTGAAATAGTTACGAGCCATAGGTTATTGAAAAATGATATTGATGCCGCAGAATACATCCTTTTTAGCGAATCTTTTAGCCCCTTATTACAAGGTTTTAAAAGAGAGCTGTTAACCTTTCAAGAAGGGAGTAAGGAATACGCGGATATGGGATTGGTGAGATATACCTACTCTGTTTTAACACCGTACCGGGAATTTTTCTCGAAACCAAAGGCCCTTACGCCTCCTCCGAAAGTCAGGAAACCTTTAATTAAGCGTATTCATATCGTGAGGCCGGTGAGCGAAGTCTATTCAACCTTGATGGACCTGGACTTACGGCTCCTCTGGAATGAGGGACTTGACAAGTTGGAGTTTGAACAAAATCGGGTAAATAGGGTAGGCACCAGGCATACCTGCCTATTCCCGGTGGGAGAGGCGGACTTCACAACGGTGATAGCAGAATTTGAGGCTGACAGCAGGGTATACGGTGAAGAGCTGGAAAACCCTCCCTTCGGCAGACAACTCCTTATATACTATATACTTTTACCTGAAGGTGAGCAAACAGAGCTACGGACGGAATTACATTTCTTTCCAAAGCCGATCATAGGCTGGGTTATGGGGCCTTTACTTAAACTTAAGTTTGCCAAACAGCTTACCAAAACTCTTGAAGCACTTAAAAAACTAAGCGAAAACCATGTTAACGAACCAGCGATCGTTATTTAACATCCCCGAGGAGATCACCTACTTGAACTGCGCCTACATGTCACCAATGATGACAAAGGTGGAGGAAGTAGGTATTGAGGCTTTGAAAAGAAAAGCCAATCCGTCGAGTATTACGGTCAATGATTTTTTTTCGGATACGGAAAAGCTACGTACAGCATTCGCAGCGCTTATAAATTCGCCGGAACCCAACCGCTGTGTCATTATTCCATCAGTGTCGTATGGTATGGGAAATGTAATGCGTAATGTTGATCTAAGGGAGGGAGATAATGTAGTGGTTATAGGTGAACAATTTCCAAGTAACTATTATCCTTGGCACAGGCTGTGCGCTGAGCGAAAAGCCCGGTTAAAGGTTATTTCTGCAGACTCATCTAAATCAGGTCGTGGCAGGAAATGGAACGAGAAAATTCACGATGCTATTGATAACAAAACGAAGCTTACTTCTTTAGGGCATGTGCATTGGGCCGATGGCACACTGTTCGATTTGATGGAGATAAGAAGGCGTACCAATGATGTTGGTGCACTAATGGTTATTGACGGTACTCAATCAATTGGAGCTTTACCTTTCGACCTCCAGGAATTTCAACCCGATGCTCTTATTTGTGCCGGGTACAAATGGCTGATGGGTCCTTACAGCATTGGAATGGCGTACTACGGGCCTTACTTTGATGAAGGTGTGCCTATTGAGGAAAACTGGATAAACCGATTGAACAGTGAAGATTTTGCCGGCTTGGTTAATTATGAAGACCAATATCAACCTGGGGCATTACGCTACGAAGTAGGTGAGCACAGTAACTTTAACCTTGTACCCATGCTATTGAAAGCTATTGAGCAAATTAATGCATGGTCGCCGTTGGAAATTCAAAACTATTGTGCTGGCATAACCAAAAATGAGCTGAACACTCTGGAACAAAAAGGATTTAGTATTGAGTCTCCTGAATGGAGAGGGTCGCACCTTTTTGGTATTCGTTTACCTGAAAATGTGGAGATATCTCAATTGAAATATAAACTAGCCGAAGAACAAATTAATGTTTCGGTTCGTGGCGATGCGGTGCGTGTTGCTCCTCATCTCTACAATACCCGACAGGACATGCAGAAATTAACCGATGTATTGCTTCATTTAAAATGAGAATAATTTTCATCTTCGGATGTTTAATAACCTCTTCCTTATTTGCCCAGGAAAGGTATGCTTTTGTTCATTTTGATGAATCAAATACGAAAGAGTGGAGTTCTTTTTTAAAAGAAAATGATGAAGTGCTACTTATTGGAAATTTATCGGATCAGTCAAAGTGGGCCTTGCTGAATGTCACCCGTGCAGAACTTGCCGGCTTGAGGGCTTCTTTTAATTCAGAGATAGTTTATTGGAATCAGCGGAGAGGGGAAGCCTGCACTTTGGAGCATTCCAAAAAAGAGGATCAACTTACGTTTATCAAGTACAATTCGCATATTACCAAATTTAATGTACAGAATGCACCGGAACTTTTCAGGTTTCATGATCAACATATTAAAGAAATTAGCAAAGCGGGGCCAGTACTTTTAGAAGGGTTCTTCGACAACGATGACGGCGGATTTATGCTAATGAGAGGAACGGTTGACAAAGAAGTGATATGGACTGACCCTGCGGTAGTCAATGGAATTATCGAGCCCGAGGTTTACCTGGCGAACGTTACAATAGGAAAAGGTTGCAACTGAATCTTGGAAATAAAAGAAAATTTAGGTTGGTTTTGTTAGGCAACAAAGCAATCTGTACATTCATTTTTCAAATTTATGGATAGACCTATATGAAGATACTTAAATGGTTTTTTGGCATTCTTTTAACCCTTATTCTTTTGCTTTTGGTCATTTTTCCGTTGGGGCCAAAACCACCTACTCCTGATCTTACTGTTAGAGCTGTCACGGCCAATTCAGACTTAAACTTTCTTGCCGATAGTATTAAAAAGGCAGAATTAAAGGTACCTAACCTTAAACCTGACAATGAATCACGAATATTTTTTGCAGATTCTGTTCCTGTAAAAACAGAATACGCGATTGTTTACCTGCACGGCTTCTCTGCAAGTCAGGAGGAAGGAGATCCCATGCATGAGGCGTTGGCAAAGCGGTATCACTGCAATCTTTTTCTTCCACGATTGGCGGGCCATGGATTAATTGAGAAGGAGGCTATGCTGGATTTGACAGCGGAACAACTCGTACAATCTGCCAATGAAGCAATAGCCGTTGGGAAACAATTAGGAGAGAAAGTAATTTTGCTAACTACATCCACCGGAGGAACCCTGGGTCTATACCTCGCACAAAATGATCCTGATATTGCGGCCATACTCCTTTACTCTCCAAACATTGACATTTTCGACCCGGCATCAAAGCTACTTAGCAAACCCTGGGGGCTGGAGATGGCCAGACTGGTAATAGGGGGAAATTACAACTACTGGGAGCTTGACAGTGTAAGAGCAAATTACTGGACGAATAAATATCGGTTAGAGGTGCTGATCCAGCTTCGTCACCTTGTAGATATCACTATGGTACCGGAGACATTTGAGAATATTACTCAGCCCGTGTTTTTAGGATATTACTACAAAAGCGATGTTGCCATGGATTCTACGGTTTCCGTACCGGCTATGTTAGAGATGTATGAGCAATTAGCAACGCCTGAAGGTGAAAAGGTTAAAGTAGCTTTCCCGGATGCCAAACATCACGTTATTGCCAGCTACCTCACTTCTAAGTCTTTGGAAAGTGTAAAAAAGGAATCTTTTGCTTTCATGGAAAATGTTTTGGGGTTGGAGCC
>JBCDHA010000487.1:0-3564 GCA_038750705.1 Bacteroidota bacterium | reverse complement strand
TTTTCATAATTATCCCAATTCGCCGCATAGGTAATTTTGCCTTTGTAGATGGATTTAACCTGCCTTATTAGCCTTCTCCAATATTCAGGTCGTTTTACTACAGTCTTCCTAAACTCGGTTCCAATGCAAAAAAGCGCTACGTCCATAGCTTCTGCTATTTCCGCAAACGTCAAAATATATTCTTGATAACTATCTTGCCAAGTTTTCCAATGCGCTTCTGAAGTGGGCTCAAAGTCCCCGGCCCATCCTTGTCCTATTACCCAAACGTGTGGTTTTAACATAACTTTATAGCCAAGCTCATGGGCGATCTGAATCGTTTTTGACGCCCCGACAACGCCCTCTCCCCACCACTGGTTATCATAATTGTATGTTACAATACTTTCCTGTGGCCTCAAAAAGCCATAAGGAATTACAGAAAGCCAATTGGCATTAGTAGATGTTAGCGGAATAAATTCGGCCTGTCCAATCGGTTTTGGAGGAGCCACGAGGTTGATACCTGATATTTTGAGATCATCTTCACTTATACTTAAGTTACGCCAGGAAATGAGAGCTAAAGTAGTAACCAACAATAAAAGTAAAATTACGCGTTGCGTCATACTCTAAATTTACTTTTTCTTTTCCAAATGTCCTTTCCCAGGGAAATAGGCTATTAATACCGGTAGGAGCGTCAGGTCAATGATCACGGCAAGCATTAAAGTAAGGCTTATTAACAAACCTGTATAAAAAGTACCGCCAAAGGATGAAAGTAACAACGTCAAAAAACCTCCGGACAGAATTATGCTGGTTACAACTATTGCTTTTCCTGTGCTTAAGTAGGTTCTTTTCAATGCATAGAGTAGTGATTTGCCTTTATCCAACTCCAATTTAAGCTTACTTGTAAAGTGGATGGTATCATCAACGGCAATACCAAAGGCTATCGTAAATACAATAGAAGTGGAAAGTTTAAGTGTAATTCCAAATATTCCCATAATTCCCGCTACGGCTACTAAGGGGATCACGTTGGGAATTAAAGTGATTATTACCATACGAAACGAGCGGAACAAAAGACCTGCAACTATTGCTACTATGCCAAAAGCAATTCCCAATCCTTGAAACATGTTTTTTGCTACATATTCGTTGTTTTTATCAATAAGATTTGATGTGCCGGTTATCTTAAAAGTAGCGATAGTGGTGTCAGTTGAAGTTTTAATATACTCTTGAAGTGCACTTGTGCGTTGCAATGAAATAGCGCTGCCAATGTCCTTGACCCTGGCCGAAATTCTACCTACCGACAGATCTTCTACTGCAATTGTCCGGAGTTCACCTCTCTTAAGAAGCCGCTTTAAGTTCTTTTTGAACTGTCGCTTCTCATACTTTGATTTTGGAAGTTTGAAGTTGTCAGTCCTGCCTCCATTAATTGATTGGTTAATGGTTTTGGCTATGGTATGCGGGCCAACTATATTTCCTGATTCAAAAGTATCGGCCAGATAGGTGGAAACCAGGTCGATTTGCTTTAGAACCGCTTCATCGAATAGTTTATGCTCACCATTTGCCGTTATCGTTAGTTCAAAAGGTCGCGATCCACCAAAATGCTCGTCAAAAAAAGTGAAGTCCTGTTTCAGAGGGTCGTCTGAGGGCAAATCTTCTATCAAATAAGTGTTAATATAAATTTGAGATATTCCATACAGAGCAACGGCCAGGATTATGGTATTTACGATAATTACTTGTTTACCATTTTTTAATACATAAAGAAACGATTTACTTAAAACCCCAAACCATTTGGACCTATGGACCAGTTTTTCTGAGACTTTAGGTCTGGGTAGCAACAGAAGTGAAGCCGGTAATAGCGTAAATGCTACTATGAATGCAATAACTACTCCTGCGGCCGTGTAAATCCCAAACCCATGGATCGGTTTAATACTGGCAGTAAGGAGCGTTAGGAACCCGATTGCCGTTGTTAGTGAGGTTAAAAATGTGGCAAGACCTACCTCCTTAAAAGTTACTCTTATAGAGGCCACCTTACTGAAGCCTAATCTCAATTGTTCGATGTACTTGGTCATTATATGGACCACGTCAGACATGGCTACAACAAACATGATAGTAGGTAAAAGAACCATAATGAAATCGAGACTTTTGCCCGTAGCTCCGACAAAGCCCATAACCCAGATTACTGAAACGAGCACTACAGTCAAGGGTATGATAACCCCCCACCAATTACGATAGGCAAAAGCCAAGAAGAATATGATAAGAGCCATTGAAGCGCTCACAAACAGGACTAGTTCATCCTGTAGTTTGGTTATAAACACCTGTTGAGCATGTGTTTTTCCCGCTACATGGTACTTTGAAAAAGAACAGCTTTTTATTGATGCAATCACTGAATCTGAAATGCGGTCAGAATCTTCCTTAGAATAGATTTCTTTGTGTTTTAATATGATGGCTACGGACTTACCATCTTTGGATACCAAAGATTCAACTAAGAGGGGGGATTTATAGATGATGGAGGAGTCTTGCTGTAACCTTTCGGGTTGGTCGAGATGAATATAGGGTATTTGATATATGCCTGCCTGGCTTATTATAGCTCTTTTTGCATTGGTAATGGCAAGTACCGAGGTAACTCCATCCAACTTTTCCAATTGTTTGACTAGCGTGTCAACTTTAGATAAAAATACCGGATCGAAAATTCCTTCTTTGTCGACTAAACCTACTAGTAGATAATTATTATCATTTTCAAACTGGGATTTAAACTTCTTATAATACTCCAGATCCGGATCTCCCACGGGGAAAAAATCCTCAAAGACATAATCAAACTTTACACTTTGAGTAAAATAGGCAAGTAACAAAGTTATAAAGAAGAGGACCGCCAAACTCCATTTGGCAAGGCTTCTATACATTATCTCTTTGGTTTAACATGCCTTCTTCAATATTAGTAGCCTTAAAACTAAGGTGTAAATTCTGTAATAGTAAATTTTAGTTTGTGCCATTTGAATCCCTAACTTTAACCCATCTTTTAAACTGAGAAAACGGCAAACAGTTATGAGGCAATACCTGGATTTAATGCAAGACATACTTGAAAACGGGACACAAAAAGGGGATAGAACAGGTACGGGTACATTATCTGTCTTCGGCCGGCAAATGAGATTTGATCTGGCTGATAACTTCCCATTACTCACTACCAAGAAGTTACACCTGCGTTCTATCATACATGAGTTACTTTGGTTTCTGAGTGGAGATACCAACATAAAGTATCTAAAAGATAACGGTGTTCGTATCTGGGACGAATGGGCAGATGAAAATGGTGACCTAGGTCCTGTTTATGGTCATCAATGGAGAAGCTGGCCCACACCCGCCGGCGAAACGGTGGATCAAATCAGCCAGGTAATAGATCAAATAAAAACTAACCCAAATTCAAGAAGGCATATAGTAAGTGCATGGAACCCAGCTGAGGTAAATAAAATGGCCTTACCACCGTGCCACGCGTTGTTTCAGTTTTATGTAGCTGATGGCAGGTTGTCCTGTCAGCTTTATCAAAGAAGTGCAGACTACTTTTTAGGAGTACCATTTAACATAGCCTCCTATTCGTTGCTC
>JBCDHA010000486.1:0-3571 GCA_038750705.1 Bacteroidota bacterium | reverse complement strand
CGATAGTACACTTTCTTGTTATTTGTGCCATCGCGAATCATATTTAGGTATAGTTGTTCCGCTTTTTCATATTCCTCATCATTCAGATAGACCAACGCTTCAATTTCAACCCCTTTAAAAAGATCAATTTTCTTTAATTCTTTGGCCTGTTCCAGCGCTTTGGAGTAACTGCCCCCTGCAATAGCCGGAGCCTGAATATAATAATTGGCCAACGTCACCCTGGCGGATACATGCTTTGGGTCAAGATCAATCGCCTTCAATAAATTGGATTTAGCGTCAAAGGCGAATGTAGCCTTTTGAAAGAAGCTAGCTTTATCCAGTGCTCCAATATTTGCCGCGCCCAGCCAATAATAATAATCTGCGTTACCTGGAGATTGCTTCACAGCTTGCTCAAACGCCTCTATGGCTTTTGAATATTCACCTTGGTCATACGAGCTTCTGCCTTGATCGAAACTTTTATTCTCATTTTGAGAATAAGAAATTTCAACTACAAAAAGACAAGTTAAAAGGCAGAAACTACTGAGGAACTTCATAAAGTGTGATGCGTGTAGGGTATTGTTTTCCATGATAAATGGTTTGTTTAACGGAGATAAATGTGGTTGCGTCCATAGGATCTATTCCGGTATTGGGGTTTCTATTGAACTTGGGAAAATTGCTACTGCTTATTTGTATCCGTAGCTTCCATCCTTTCTTTACTTCAAAGGCTGCGTCATTAAGTGCAATGGTGGTCTTGTTAATGTTATTCTGCGTTTTTGGAATACGGATAATGCCTTCACTGACGTTCCAGGATTGGCCTAATTCATCCACTACCGTCAGTTTAGCCGTAAAATCGGTGGCTTGACCTTCCGTTTCATAGAATAGCTCCAGGTGCACAGGGCCCGCATACGTTTTGTCCTTTTTGTAAACGGAAGATGTGAAGGTCAGAACATCTGCCCTGGCTTCCACCATCGACTGTTCTTTAACCCCCATAACGTCCATGAAGAAATGGAAATTCGCACCTCCCCAAGTAGGCACCGGGTTTTCAGGATCATAGATAAAAGAACTGGAGGCACCGGGATTTTTAGCTTTTTGCGTTAGGCTTTCATCAGCGAGATACATCGTCTTAGAAACTCCGCCGGGAGGAGGCCAGGCAGAGGAGCTTTTCCATTCATCTTCGAACAATACATAATATTCAACGCGGGGAGAGTTGAAACTTTTGTCCTTCAACGTATAATTAAACCAAGCTACTGACTTATCCAGAAGGGCATCGAGACTGGTCTGTGCGTGCTCCGGAAGTTCATACTCACCCACTGAAATATCACTGCCGTAGGCTTGGTTATGATACCATGCACCGATAGTCAGATATTGATCACCGGTAGATTGTTTTATAAATTCTTCATATACAGAGAGAACTCCTGGCAAGACAAAGTCATACCACCCAGTGTAATGGTAAACAGGGATCTTGGAGCTTCCGAACGGGAAATCTTCATGGTCGATGTTCAATTTACTCAAATGAATGGAATCTCCATTTTCAAGTGCAAAGAACATATTGGGGAGAGCCTCAGAAGTAGGGGTATGTGTTAACAGTGTCTCCAGGTCCATCTTTTTCATATTTTTTTGTAGGCGTTGCCCTTCGAAAATCAGCCATGGAATGACTAAGCTCTGATGAAATGCACCGCCCTGCGTGTTCACTTCGGTGCCATCCAGCCAGCCGGACATATGAAAAATACTTTTTACCTGTGTGTTTTCAGAAGCGCTTAATGTCAAGGCGCTGTAGCCTAAGTAGGACGACCCCCATAGGCCAATACTGCCGTTATTCCAGGGTTGTTTGGCAAGCCACGCTAAGGTTGCTTCACCGTCTGCACGTTCTCTGAGAAAAGGGACAAAGCGGCCTTCAGAACTGTACTTTCCCCTTACATCCTGCACTACAACATAATAGCCCTTCGAGGTAAAATATTCTGCGATGAGCTGCATTCCCTCTTTCTGGTATGGGGTTCTTATCAGAATAACAGGTGCTTTTGCCAAGTTATTTGGAGCGTATAGATCTGCTTTAAGGATGATACCGTCTTTCATCTCCACGGCAACCTCGGTAGAATTTTGAGCTGCCACAAACAGCGTCGACAAAAGAAGACAGAAAAGAAGCATTTTCTTCATGGTCCAAATCTTGTGATCTCAAAGGGTTGAGATTCAAGAATGGAGTTGTTTTGGGATGTTTGGGATGAGTGAGGGATAGTTAGGACAGGTGCTATGATTTCATAAGTCGGGTGACCAATGGAATGTGTTTTCTGCTCACTGCCACACGGTGATCCGTATTTTTCAAATTCAGAGTTAGCCCACGGCTGTTACCCTCTGCCTGGATCACGTTAAAAATATTAACAATGAATGAACGATGGATTCTTACTAAATGAGGGAATTCGGCAAATTGAGCTTCAAGGGATTTTAAAGATATTCTCAACAATTTTTTAGATACGGAACTGTGGTTTAAAAAATAAATGGTAACGTAGTTGTCTGCGCTTTCTGCGAATAAAAGGGCATCTGTAGTAATTCTTAGCACATCATTTTCACCTTCACCCCGGATGATGAGACGGCTGTTGTTCTTTGTTTCCGCAATAGAATTATTAATTGACTCGGCAACCTTAAGGTTTTTACTTAGCCGCTTTTGATAGATCCAGAAAATACTTAGGGTAAGTGGAAAAATGCCAATGAGTAACGTGTATTTAACTACATTGAAATATTCGGACCACGCAAATGCATATGCACCCTCGAAGTAGGTTTTGTAAAAGTAATTGGCAGATGCAATGACAATAAAAAAAGACAGATAATACAAAACAGCTCCCGCTATCTTTAACTCTTCAAAAAACCTGCTAAATAAGGTTGGCAAGAATACTCCAAAAATCAAGGTTACTGTGCCACTTATCAATCCGAAACCGCCTATGGCTAACCACCCGTAAAACGAAGGCTCAAATCCTGATATAACGCCAAGAGGTTGAACAAAAGCAATAAACAGAGGTGGGAATAAAATAGCGAGTACTATAATTTTGATATCTGAGGTTAGGTCAGCATTAATCGGAAAGGGTTTTGAAAGGAAGGACATGGAATAAGATACGTTTTGCTACTAGCCAGGTGTTCTATTCATAAGTCCAACAAACGTATCTGCGGCCATACAGTTTTCCAACTGTCTGGTTATTCTATCTTACGTTTTAGTTGGTTTGTGTAATAGTTCAGTATTCTTTGAGTTGATGGGGTTAAGAACTTTGCAGACATTTACATCCATGATCACGTTGCAAAACCATATGAAAAAAGTGATTCGAAACGGAAATGATATTTCCTGGTTAGTGACTGTTGTCACAATCTTGGCAACTCTACAAGAATCAGCGCCAAATTTGTGATTGACATATCTTACTTATTTCTGCCGCTGAAAAAAATTGCCCACGTTTTTGAACAGTTAGGCATTTTTTAGCTTTTATGATTACGTAAATACAACATGCCGTGAAAATCGATGAAAATAAAGTAGTAACTCTTAAATATGAACTAAGAGAAAACGATAGTACCGGGGAATTAATGGAAGTAATGAGTGAGAAGTACCCTTTCG
>JBCDHA010000485.1:0-3575 GCA_038750705.1 Bacteroidota bacterium | reverse complement strand
TGAAAAGTACCGTCCGGGCGTAAAAACTTTGGAGCTACTTCTATGCCATTATCCAAGTCAATAATAGATACAATGCCTTTGAAAGGTTCACCTGAAACTTCATTTATCAAAGACCCGGTCAGGCTGGTGGTAGCCCCGGGTTGGGCTTCCATGGGCAAGGGAAATGAGTACAGATCCATATTCGCTAAATCTTCTTCAGCAGACCTCGCATAAAAAAGGTCTTCAGACTTCGAGTCTATCGTAAAATAATACTCACTTCCGGGTCCGTTTACCAGCGGTCCGATGTTTTTGGGTTCACCCCAGTTTTTATCATCATGATAAGACTTGTAGATGTCAAACTCACCAAAATTTAGGTTTTGGCCACTGGAACTAAAGTAAAGCACATTAAAAACATGATGATAGAATGGGCTTACCTCAGACATTCTGGTGTTAATAATTGGACCCAGGTTCCTGGCTTTACTCCATTTTTCGCCATTTCTTGTCGAATAATAAATATCGGACAGTCCGTATCCACCTATTCTGTCTGAGGCAAAATATAATGTATCTTCAGAGTGGGAAAGGCTGGGGTGAGAGTCCCACCCGGTACTATTAATATTGCTTCCCAAATTCTTAACATTTCCCCAGGTGCTGTCGGCCTCTATTTCGGCGCTAAAAATATCGCAGTCGCCAAAAGACTCCGGAGACCCGCATCTGGCGAAATACATCGTCTTCCCATCTTTACTTAAACAGGCAGAGCCCTCATTGTAAATGCTGTTTATCCCATCGAACTCTTTAGCAAGTGACCAATATCCGTCGTCAAGGCTTGCAAAGAACAGGTCTTCATCTTTAACAGGGTCGATACCGCGGCTGTGGCTATTTCTTTTGGAAGTAAAGAGTAAAATATCATCACGGTCGCTAAGTGTCGGGGCATAGTCGGCTAAGTCCGAGTTTATAGCAGAGCCCATATTGGTTAAAACACTTCTTGGAGGCCTTAGCGTATCTACCTCTTTACGGTAGTCAACAAGCTCATAATAATAGTCGAGGGGTACAAAATAGTTTTGCTCATTTTCAGTCAGCTTGTCATAGTATAGTTCTATACTTCTGATATCGATGTCTTCCCGGTGGTGTTTAAGCACGAGTTTATAGAGGAGCTTGGCCTCGTCCAATTGGCCAAAAGTCTCGGTAAGCTTAGCGAGCTTCCAGATCCAATAGGTGTCTCTGTAAAAGTTGATGGTACCAAAACTTTTGACGTATCCTCTTAAAACGGGGTATAATTCTTCCCATTTTTCCTGCTTATCGAGACTTTTTATGACTTTGAGCTTCTTTGCATTCAGGTAATACGGGATTTTGTTCACGTTCGGAAACGCGAATAAATCGGATTCACTGTAAGTGCTAACTGTATCTTGCAGTGTAATTCGCCCGGCAGATTTTCTACTTTTTTGTTTCTTTTGGGCAAATCCGCTGTACTGGCAAAGCATGGTTACTAAGCAGAAAAGTGTAATGTATTTGGCTAAATTGTTCAAAATGCTGACTCGCAAGTAAATCAATAAAGATGTTACAAAATTGTATTTTTATCAAGGTAGCTAAAAAAAGAGTTTTGGCATAGGGATTGACACTTATGCTAATCCAATTGAAATACCGTATTGGTGTTCTTAATAATGTCAATTTGACATACTAACGCGTGAAGATTTATGTTTGGTAAATATTTTTTGACCGACCTGGTGCAGGAAGATACAGAAGAATTAGTGCAATTAATTAATCCGGAGGAGAGTTCGGACATAAAACAGCAGGATGTTCCAAAAAACTTAGGAATACTGCCAATACGGAACACCGTATTATTTCCTGGTGTGGTTATACCCATAACTGTAGGCAGAACAAAGTCGATCAAACTAGTGAAAAAGGCCTATAAAGGGGCCAAGGTTATAGGGGTGGTGGCCCAAAAAAATGTTGCAACGGAAGATCCGTCAGTTGAAGATATATACGCTGTAGGTACTATCGCTAAAATCATAAAGATGATTGTATTACCTGATGGTAACACCACAATCATTATTCAGGGGAAGAGCCGATTTAATATTGATGAGGTTTTGGGTGAGAATCCTTACATGACGGCTAAAGTCAGTTTGCTTGAAAGCCCATTTCCAAAGAAATCCAAGAAAGAGCTTAAGGCATTAACGCAATCACTAAAAGAAGCGGCAGGGAAAATACTTCAGCTCAACCCGGAAATTCCTCAGGAAGCTCAAATGGCATTGGATAATATTAATGATGTCAGCTTTCTCACCCATTTTCTAAGCTCTAATTTGAATGCCGAGGTAAAACAAAAGCAAGAGCTTTTAGAAACGGAAAACGGTATGGATCGTGCTACATTGCTTTTAGAGTTAATGCTGAAGGAAATACAAATCCTGGAGCTAAAACACGATATCCATAAGAAGGTGCACACGGATATTGATCAACAACAGCGCGATTATTACTTGCGCCAACAGATTAAGGTAATGCAAGATGAACTGGGCTTTGATGGCCCGGATCAAGAGTTAGAGGCGCTTCGTGCCCGTGGAGAAAAAATGATGTGGCCCGATCAAGTGAAGATTCATTTTAACAAAGAGCTGGATAAGATCATGCGCATGAATCCTGCTGCGGCAGAGTATCCTGTTGCCATGAATTATGTAGAACTACTGCTCGATCTGCCTTGGGAGACCTACTCTGAAGACAATTTTGATCTTAAGCGGGCTAAGAATGTCCTGGACAAGGACCACTTCGGTATGGAAAAAGTCAAGGATAGAATAATTGAATATCTGGCTGTTTTAAAGCTCAAAGGTGATTTGAAAGGCCCTATATTATGTTTATACGGCCCTCCTGGTGTTGGTAAAACATCATTAGGTAAGTCTATTGCCAGGGCGCTAAACCGGCAATACATAAGAATGTCGCTGGGTGGCGTGCATGATGAAGCCGAAATCCGTGGCCATAGAAAGACCTATATTGGTGCTATGCCGGGCAAGGTGGTTCAAAACATAAAAAAAGCGAAAACATCGAATCCGGTTTTTATCCTTGATGAGATTGATAAAGTAAGTAGCGACTTTCGGGGCGATCCTTCATCTGCGCTACTGGAGGTGCTTGACCCTGAGCAGAACAGTACATTTATGGATAATTACCTGGAATTGGAATATGACCTTTCAAAGGTGCTTTTTGTAGCAACTGCCAATTCATTGGACACAATTCATCCCGCCTTGCGCGACAGGATGGAGATCATTGAAATTAACGGATATACGCTTGAGGAGAAAACAGAGATTGCACGCAAGCACTTGATACCAAAGCAGAAGAAGGAGCATGGCCTGAAAGCTTCAGATGTTACTTTTCAAAAGAGGGCCATCACTAAAGTGATCGATGGGTACACACGCGAATCGGGAGTACGAAATCTGGAAAGAAGAATTGGCTCTATAGTTAGAAATGCCGCAAAATCCGTGGCCATGGAAGAGGAATTTAATAGTACTATCACCGATGCTGAAGTTGTAAAGGTTCTTGGAGCCGAGATCTTTGATAAAGAGCTTTATCAAGGCAATGATATAGCGGGTGTGGTTACCGGCCTGGCCTGGACACAAGTA
>JBCDHA010000484.1:0-3577 GCA_038750705.1 Bacteroidota bacterium | reverse complement strand
TAATCATTCAAAACTGATCCTATACTACAAAGTAGCATGTCTTTACTTTGGGGATGATCAGTATGGCGAGGCCATTCAGTGGCTCAATCGCATATTTAATTCCGAGAACATTGACCTCCGCGAAGACATTCACTCATTTGCCCGGATTCTGAACCTGATAGGACATTACGAACTCGGAAACACGGATGTGATTGACTACTACATACGTTCTACCTACCGCTTTATGTTGAATAAGGATGATCTGCATCAGTTTCAAAAGGCAATCCTCAGCTTCTTACGAAAACTGTCAGGTGAGTTTACGGAAGAAGACTTGATACCTGAGTTTGAGAAGCTATTGAATAAGCTAATTCCGCTCCAATCGAACCCTTATGAAAAACGAGCCTTTATATACTTTGATATTATCTCTTGGCTGGAAAGCAAAATTCAGCAGAAGCGAGTGCAAGAGGTGATCGCAGAGAAGGCTAAGAGGATATTGGAAGTTCGGTGAATAAACTGCCAGAATTTTGCATACCGTCACTACTAGTGTTTCCACTACATAATTAAACCATTTTTCGATAACGGGTCTGTGAAGATAAAGACCGTGGGAGTGGTTAAACATTAAATATTACGGAGTTTAATACCTCTACATAGGATCCTCAAAATGACTACAGTACAAATAATTGGACTCATTAAAGTTGCCTATTTTCTTACAGAAATTCTACTCAACTCTTTTGTAAAATAAGCCTGGCCCATCACAAGCCCACCAGGTCGCCACTAACATATTCGAATCATCCAAAATGAGAAATTCCATAGGTTCCGAACTGCAATTTCCGATCAACTCACTATCATACTTATAGCTCAGTTCTAAGTAATTTGTATCTGAAGATGGTTTAAATGTATATGTTCCTATCTCTTCACCAGTGGTATTTTCGTGGGTCCGAGACTTTATAAAGTTGCCATCTGCAAAAAGCACATAATACTCCTGCCATGCCATATCGGTCCCTGTGGAAGCAGGTTGATTGGCTATGCTACCTGTCATTTTTACCAATTCCCATTTCTGCGGATAACTTTCAGCGTTCAAGTGTTCGATGCGCTCCAGCTCGCTTATTTCAACCGAAGAACAAGATATAGCAATAAGTCCGATCACTAAACTTTTAAGTATTAGATCTCTCATGTTTGTTTTTGGGGTCATTCTAAACCCTAAGACACAACGAAAACCAAATAGGTTTGAAATATACCCCGATTAACTTCTAAGAAGTCAATCGCCTTTATCAAACAAATCTTAATCTTTAAGAAAATAAGGGCTTACTACTCATATTTAAGCGTCTCTGCCGAGTTTAGCCGGGCCGCTCTAAATCCATGGTAGGTCACGGTAATGATTGTCACAAGGAACCCGGCAATAAATGTAAGCGCAAACACTTGCCAGCCTAACTCAATCTTAAATTCGAAATCGGAAAGCCACCAATCATTCATTAAGTAAGCGCCAAGTGGAGCAGCTATAATGAACGCTATGGCGGCCATCCAGATAAATTGTTTATTAAGCATAATGAAAATATTCATGAGTGGTGCGCCAAATACCTTTCTAATGCCAATTTCTTTTGTCCTATTCACTGCGTTTATTCCAGCCAAGCCAAAAAGGCCAAGTCCTGAGATCAGTATGGCAAATAAGGTAGAAAGCGACATGATCTTCATCCACTGTTCAAAAGAAGCGTATTGTGAATCTACATCCTCGTCCAAAAAGGTATATTCAAAAGGTTTATCCGGAAGCAGCTCTTTGAAGGTTGCCTCTATTTCTGAAACGGTTTGAGAAATGTCTCCAGGTCGCATTTTTATTAGCATTGTGGTTAAATGCCCTACGTCATTATTATTCATTGAGAGGAACATTGGCTCTATGTTTCTGTGCAGTGAAACAAAATGATAGTCTTTTGCTACCCCAATAACCTTATAACCAAGCCCCACGGAATCTTCCCGCCAGTTTAGATACTCTTCCAACGGATCTTCCCAGCCCATATCGGCTACTAATGCTTCATTCACGATAAGCGCAGTTGAATCGGAGGCACTAGTAAGATCAAAGTTTCGACCTTCCACAAGCTCTATTCCAATGGTAGGGATATAGTGAGGATCAACAGCCCAAACATATGCCGCTTTATTTTCTTCATTTATGGTGTACCCATACCTTGACCATCCCCGGTTAAAGCTGCTACTCACGCCACCCACATCAATTATATCGGGATTGGACTGCAAGGCGTTTCTCATTTTAGCAACAGCCGTGCTAGATTCATGGGTCCACCCGTACTGCGTAGGCACCACCAGTATTTGCTCTTTGTCAAAACCCAGATCTTTGGTAGTTACATAGTTCATTTGCTCATACATAATAAAAGCAGAGACGATAAGGGCTGAAGAAAACATAAACTGAAGAAGCACCAGCGGCTTGGCTAAACCAGACTTTACTTTGCTTACTCCCCCTTTAAGAACCGTGGACGGTTTGAAGGCGGAGAGATAAAAGGCGGGGTAGCTCCCTGCCAAGAGTCCTACAAACAACGATATCGCCAAACTGAACCCAAATAGTTCAAGCAAAACACTTGAATTTAACGTGATGCTTTTACCGGTAAAGTCGTTAAAAATAGGTAAGACAAGCACCATCATAATAATTCCAAACACCATTGATAATAACGCCACGGCTACTGACTCAAAAGAAAACTGATAGATCAGTTGCTTTTGATTCGCTCCTACTGACTTGCGCACGCCAACTTCCAAACGTCTCGAGGCCGATGTTGTCAACGCCAGAGATATGTAATTGATTGAGGCAATGACTATGATAAGTATAGCAAGCCCCCCCAAGATCAATGAATATTGTGGGTCGCTGACTTTATGCCAGTTAACATCGGGATTCAGGTGTATATCCAGCAAGTTCGACGTACGGTATTCAAATTGAACTACATCTTCAGGTATATCGTATTCCTCTTTGTTGTTCTCCATATTCTCTTTCATGTATCGGTCCCTTACATCAATAAGACTGGTGAGTAACTGCTGCTCAGAGCTACCTTCGTGGAGCTGAACAAAAGTAGGACTGTTAAAAGAGCTCCAATTGGCCATGTTCCTTTCATAATAAAGTCGATTTTCCTGGGGAATTAAAATATCAAAGTTAAAGCTGGAATTCGCTGAAGGATCATCCATTACACCAACTATCTCATAGTCCTGTTCCCCTCTTATGTCTATGGCCAGTGACTTATTCAGCGGACTTTCATCGCCAAAATATTTTTTTGCAATACTTTTGGTTATAACTGCCTGCTTGGGTTCTAGGAAGAAAAGCTCTGAATTTCCTTCTAGTACCGGAAATGAGAACATTTTGAAAAAATCATTATCGGTAAAAGCTATGTCTTCTATAAATGTCTTGTTTTGGTATTTAACGACCTGTGACCATCCACCATTAAATCTTGTGGCAAACTTCACTTCTGAAAGTTCCTCTTTCAAAGTAGGTGCCAGGGCCAGTTGCAGATAAGCTGACTGCATATACGGATCTTTCGATTCGGTCTGAAAAGTTCGCCACGCATATTCTTCAACACGATAAATGTCTTTTGCATTACTATGGAATTTA
>JBCDHA010000483.1:0-3579 GCA_038750705.1 Bacteroidota bacterium | reverse complement strand
TGCAGAGACCGAATACGCTTAGTTTCGACAAATACAATCACGCCCGGATCAAACCTCTTATTTTCTGATAGATGCAAAACCAAACCCTGTAAAGAAACCGGCATGTAAACAGGCTCTTGAGGTCCGAAGCGATGCTCCCAATCCACTGTAAAACCCAAATATCGAGTGTAAAAATTGATCGACTTCTGATAGTCTAAAATGCGGAGTGTAGGTATACCCTTAAACTCAAAGCTATTCTCATCCATCTATTTCACCGGAAAATGTACTTCTGTTACCAGTTCATTATCCGGTACTTCTCCCGGTATATTGACATAGGTCTCGAAGGGATGTATTTTCTTATTTATTTTAAAGACCTTGCCTCTTTGCATGTTATACAGTGTGCTCCAGGCATTGCCTAAATGTGCATATGGCCCTGTATGCCCTAGCGTATATACCTCTGTTTCGGGAATCTCTCCGGATATAATCCCTGCGGGTAAACTGGTGGGCACGGATTTTACCGGAACCCCGGAAGTATAGGCTACATTTCTCTTAACCATATCCCACTTATGATAGATGGAGAAGGTATTGCCGGTTATTAACTCTTGGTGATCCGCCATAAAAGCCATTAACTTTCCAAAATCTTTTTCCATGCTGGAGCCTACGGTTTCAATTGTACATACTGTTTTCACCCCTACATACTTACATCCTGCAAAATTAGAGGCACCTTTAAAATCAAGTTTGGAATGTACCTCCCCGTCTTCCACGTAATCTTTAAGCATTGCAAGACCCCTTTCATAGTCCATCCCTACAAATGCCTCCATCATTTTCTTCATCCAAAACATGAAGAATGGTAAGCTACTGTCCATAAGCCAATTCACTTCTGTGGAGTCTCCTTTTGAAATGGTTTCAAATCGGACCTTGGCCGTAGATTTCCATGGCGTAAGAAAAGTAAGGTCATAATCGATGAATTGGTTATCCGACTCGCTAATAACCTGCATATTGCCGGAGCCAACCCGCTCGCCCTCCCATTCGTAAGATTTGCCATCTTCAGCTACGGTAACTGTAGCCTTAGGGTCCATTATGAGCCAGGGGGACCAGGCTGTCCAGTGATTGAAGTTATTAAGCTTTGAGAAAACTTTATCTGCGGAAGCATTAATGGTTACGCTCCGCTTGATGTGCATTTTGGGCATAGTTGGTTGATTTTAGTAAGATATTAAAAATACTAATAATTCGAATATCGATCAATCCCCCAAATGGCATCGTTCTTGTTTTCAGCGAGTTATCACTAACTCAAACAACTATGAAGGCTTTTCAAAAAATAACATTCCTGCTTCTAACCCTAGTTGCCATTACCGCCTGTGATAATGAACCCCGGTTACCTGAGGCTGATCTGTTAGTTCAGGTAGAAGGTTACCTTTCCGGAAATCAGAGGGAAGGAATAAGGGTGCAAGTTTACCTGACCCGCGAAGATGCAGAAGATCAAATAGGCGCTATTACTCCTCCTCTATGGACCGATACTTTTGGAGAAGTAGAAATTTACGGATTGGATACGAACAGAAGGTACTTTGTAAGGGCAGACGCACGAGCCACAAAAACTATTCGCAGATCCAAACGGCTAAATTTTGGCATAAATGTCTGCAGAATTAGAATACTCTGATAAAAACTCCCCCTCAAGATTTCAAGGTATTTAATAATGACACTTTGTTTACATAATTTAGGTGAAACAAAGTGTCATTTCTATGGATAAGGCCTTACAAACAATGATTGGTAACATGCCTGAAAAGACAGGCAAAAGTCTTGATGAATGGAAAAAAGTACTTTCCAACAAATCATTTGAGAAACATACTCAAGCGGTGAATTTCTTAAAAAAAGAGCATGGCGTATCACATGGCTTTGCCAATACCATTGTGCACCTGTCCAAAGAAAATAATTCTACACATGATGATCTTGTGGCACAACAGTACGAGGGGAAAGAAAACCTCATACCCATCTACGATAAAGTGATTGCAATCGTTAACGGATTGGGCAATGATGTGGTAATAACTCCTAAAAAGGGTAGTGTCAGCATTATCAGAAAACGGCAATTTGCTTTGATCAAACCCGCTACCAAAACCAGAATCGATCTGGGGTTAAAGTTAAAAGATGTACCTAATCAAGGCAGACTTGAGGGATCGGGGCCATTTGGAACCATGTGCACACATAGAATACAGATAAGCTCACCGGAAGGTGTTGATCAGGAGGTGTCACAATGGCTAGAAGAGGCTTATAAAAAATCGATCTAACCAAACGGAAAATGAGAAACTTTATCGGCAGTGCTTTAATACTGTCATTAGCGGCTTTACTCAGTTGTGAATCCAAAGAAACACCGGCAGTCCAACCAGAGAAAAATAGTGATTATAATGACCTGGTTTCATTCTTTCATAAATGGCGCAAATTCGAGAAACCGCCTGTTAAAGATGGCGCACCTGATTATACGGTTGAGACATTTCAAAAAAGGTGGCCGCAATTTCAAAAGCTTAGCAATGAACTGAATGCCTTTGACACCGCAGCGTGGAAGATTTCCGAAAAAGTTGACTGGATGATCATTTGGGCTGAAATGAATGGCTATGATTTCAATCATAATATTTTGAAGCCCTGGCAACGTGACCCTGCATTTTACAAATCACTATGGACTTATAAAAGCGACGTACCGGCGCACGAAGGCCCTACGCATCACATGACAACGGAGATATGGACGTATACATTTCCATTAAGTGCTGAAGAAAAAGCAAGGCTTCTATCTGACTTGAGCGTTATCCCACCCTTGAATGAGCAGGCTAAAATGAATCTAACCGGTAACGCTAAAGATCTGTGGGTTGCTGGAATCAGAGATATAGAAAATCAAGTGGTTAACCTGAAAGCTATTCTTTATCAACCTGGTATTAAAGAAGACGCTGAAGTAGTTTCGGCCATTCAGGATGCTATAAATTCCACCTACGATTTGGTTGTATGGCTCAAAGACGAGGCTGGAAGCAAAACGGGCCCGTCGGGCATTGGTAAAGAGAATTATACCTGGTATTTACAAAATGTTCATTTAGTACCACTTACCTGGGAAGACGAGGTGATGTTACTTAAAAATGAACTGGCAAAAGCGTGGTCGTCTTTAAAGCTTGAAGAGCACCGGAATAGGAGCTTGCCAAATTTAGAACCTGCTGACGGTCCGGAGGCTTACCAAAGATTAGCCGAAGCTTCTTCTGAAAGTTTGATTAACTTTTTACATGATCAGGATATTGTTGCGGTAAAAGATTACTTCAAGCCGGCTCTTGATGAACACCTGGGTCAGTATATACCCGCAGAGACCAGAAACTTCTTTTGGATTACCGCTCACTACGATCCAAGACCTCTTTATTCGCATTTTTATCATTGGTTTGAACTAGCGCGAATGGAAAAAGAGCCGAATGCCAGCCCAATAAGAAGGGTACCGTTGCTTTATAACATTTTCGATTCGAGAAATGAAGGAATGGCGACAGCCGTAGAAGAGTTTTTCATGCATGCAGGGCTATACGATGATAGTCCAAGGTCCAGAGAAATCGTATATATACTCATTGCCCAAAGAGCCGC
>JBCDHA010000482.1:0-3581 GCA_038750705.1 Bacteroidota bacterium | reverse complement strand
GTTTACCCTTTTACCTATCTTTTTTGCCGGCGCCTTAACCGCTGGTTTTAGTTTACTGGCAGGTACCGTTGTTTGGGGTGTGTCCATCTTCTTCTTTGTTCAGAGCATTTTGGCTTTTACCCTTTTAGAATTGGTCAATTATGTCGAGCACTATGGCATCCAAAGAAGCGAAGTAAGCCCCGGCCGATATGAGCGTGTAACGCCTGTGCACTCCTGGAATTCCAGCCACGTTATAAGTAACTTCTTCCTGTTCCAGCTTCAGCGCCATTCTGATCATCATGCTAATGCCATAAAGCGTTATCAGGTGTTGGACCATTACGATGAAAGTCCGCAATTACCTGCCGGTTACTCTACCATGATTCTTATTGCTGCAATACCACCTCTCTGGTTTGCCATGATGAACCCCAGGCTGGCAAAATGGCATGGAGAGCGACATATGGAAAATTCATAGTTTAAATCAGGTCGCGCACGCCAACGGTCAGCCTAAGATGTCATAACCATTTCATGATATTATTACACCCTTTCTCAAATCTTCTGATATGATCACCTATATTTAATAGTTAGTCAATCTTTAACACATGAAGCCTCTATTTCTATATAGCTTGATCCTGATGGGTCTATATACTTCCGTATTGGGGCAATCAAAGGAAAGTAAGCTAGAGGGAATCGTGAAAAATGAAGCCGGGCAGCTTGTAGAAGGAGCCCTCGTAAGAGTTAAGGAAGTTGATAAAAGTGCAATTACAGATGAATCAGGTCATTTCGAATTCGACCTGGAGCCCGGGAGGTATACACTATTCTTTATTCATGTTAGCCTTGAATCCCGATTGCTTAATGTGATTCTGGGAGAATCCGGAAGTGTGGAGGTCGAAATGAAATTCAAAACCATTAATCTGTCAGAAATAGTCGTGAGTGCTACTTCTGATCGAGAAAATGTAGACAATACTTCCACGGGGGTGACAAGATTGGGAATTGATGAAATAGCTAACTTGCCTACCTTCCTTGGTGAGGTGGATATCATTAAAAGTATAACACTTTTACCGGGAGTAAGTACCATTGGCGAGGGAGCCAGTGGATTTAACGTTCGCGGCGGCCGGATTGATCAAAACCTTGTCTTAATGGACGGTGTTCAGCTTTTTAATACCTCCCATGTTTTGGGCTTCTTTTCAATCTTCAACCCGGAGCTTACTAAAGACTTTACGCTATATAAAGGCAATATTCCAGCACAGTTTGGCGGCAGGGTATCTTCTGTTCTTGACGTAAAAAGCATTAGAGGTAACCGTGAAAAGTTTAAGGCTCGGGCCAGCGTTGGCACCATTTCCAGTAAGCTTGCGGTTGATGGTCCTTTAGGAGAAAGATTAACATATGCATTTGGAGTTAGATTCACCTACTCCGATTGGATTTTGAGAAGAATAAATGACCTTGATATACGTAATAGCAGCGCAGGTTTTAATGATCTATTCGGACGACTGGATTACGATATTGGTAACAATCATAGTATTAGATTATCCTACTATTCAAGTTATGATCAATTTGACTTCTCCGATGATTTTGGCTACGAGTGGACCAATAACATTGTAAACCTGGCCTGGAAATATCAGATCAATGAGAATATTCTATCGGAACTTTCCGGCAGCTACATGGATTACAGTAGCACTCTGTTCGACTTCGATCTTGATCAATCTTCTGAGTTGAATAATGGCATTGATAAGTGGCAGATCAGACAAAATTTTAATGTCGAGCTTCCAAAACATACCATAAACTTTGGAGCAGAAATCATTAATAACGACAGTAAAACGGAGACCCAGGATCCATTAGGTGCTGAATCTCAAATCAACAGCATCAGCGCCGAAAAGGATCAAGGCAGAGAGTACGCTATTTACGTGGATGAAGTTTTTAAACTTTCAGATAAAATCTCAATTAATGCCGGACTTAGATATAACATTTACAATAACAGAGGTCCTGCTTCTGTTATTCAATACGAGGGAGAAAGGTCCAACACCAATATTGTCGATACTCTTAATTTTGAGCAAGGTGATGTCATTAAAACATATACCAACCTGTCACCTCGTATTTCTGCCAAGATTGGGCTCGGTGACAACAATTCTATCAAGCTGAGTTACAATAGGTTATTCCAGTATATACACCTTATCTCAAACACTACAGCTCCGACTCCGGTTGACATTTGGCAGGTAAGTAACACCTATTTCGAACCTATCCAAGCCGATAACTATTCTATAGGGTACTATCATAACTTTGATGAGAACCGATGGGAGACATCTTTTGAACTGTTTTATAAGGATCTAGACAACGTTATAGAATACCGGGACTTCGCGGACCTTCTGGTGAATCCCAATATAGAAACCGAGTTGTTAATTGCACAAGGTGAGGCTTACGGAGGTGAAGTGCTTTTCACACGAAAAACACCAAAATGGACTGGCTGGCTGTCTTACACCTATGCCAGAACTTTTGTAACGGTGGAAGAAAATGAGATAAACAAAGAATCCATTAACGACGGCGAGAGATTTCCAGCCAATTATGACCAGCCTCATAGTATTAGGTTTACCTCTGACCTTAAATGGGGAAGGCGAGGAAGTTTTGGCGCCAGCTTTACCTACAACACCGGAAGGCCAATTACCGTAATTGAGTCTGACTATTTACTTGATGAATTGTTAGTGCCCAACTTCTCAGACCGAAACAAGTTCAGAATACCAGACTATTGGAGGTTAGACGTTTCATTTACCATGGGTAGCATACTACGTAAATTTGATGATAAACTAGTTTTTTCCGTCTACAATGTGTTCGGTAGAGATAATGCCTACTCCGTTTTTTTTAGAAGACCCGATAATATCAATGTGCCTCGCCCCTTTAAGCTGGCTGTTCTGGGAGCAATATTTCCATCTTTAACCTACTCAATAAACCTTCCTCGTGGTAATTAGAATACTCAAATATCTAATGGCCACTGTGCTCATATCAGGCTGCATAGAAGAGATTGATCTCGACATTACGCGAACCAGTGGCCAACTAGTGGTTTTTGGAAATGTTAACACCTCTGAATTACCACAACGGGTTCAACTACTCAGAACCAGTGGAATAGAGAATCGAATAAACCCTGTTTTTGCAGCAGAGCTAAAATTGATTGATGAGTTCGGAAATGAAGGTTGTTTCACCGCTGCCGAAAATGGATATTATAATTTTCAGCTTTCCTCTATTAACGTGGTTCCTGGCAGGTCTTATTATTTGGAAATCAGACTGCTGTCCGGAGAAATATACCGGTCAAGATTAACACAAGTACCAACGGTGACTGCAACAACTGTAAGTAGCAGCCAATATACACAGCAGACGGTTCTCAGTTCACAACAGGTGGAGGTAGATATAAATATCATTCAAATAGTAGGAGAAACCGATATTGATGATGTTTCGAATCCGTTCTACTTAAGGTGGGAAGTAGATCAGACATTTAGACTCAACCCCACTGATTTTCCTGATCCCTTTAACTCCGTGCCTCCTCCTTGCTATATTATCAGGGGTGCCGATCCCCAAAGAATCAATCTTTTTAACGGCGAAAACATAACTTCAACTTC
>JBCDHA010000481.1:0-3585 GCA_038750705.1 Bacteroidota bacterium | reverse complement strand
TTAGCTTTGTTTTTTTAAACCAAAAGTATTTATTATGAAAAATTTTATCTTATCCATTCTAATTATCGCAGCAGCTACATCTTACAGTCATGCACAAACAGAAAAAGGATCTATACAATTGGAAACAGGTTTTACTTCCTTTGTAGAAGGACTTCAAAGAGCCCCAAATACTGGCTTTAGTTTATTTTCGCTGGATGGCACTACCTTATGGTCAATTGGAGCGGAGGGTGGATATTTTATTGAGGATAATTTCGCGCTAAAGGCTGGCGTAGGTTATACAGATTTTGATGGAAGTGGATCATTTAGTTATAAAATCGGAGCTAAATATTACGCTGGAGGAGTAGCACCGTTCCAGCTTGACCTAACAGGTGCAACCATTGAGGACATAGAAACTGGTTTCGGTGATTTTGATTCTCCAGACCCATTATATCTAGGTCTCCAGGGTGGGTATGCCATTTTTCTTGCAGATAATATTTCATTTGAGCCGAGTCTACGCTACAATATAAGCCTGAATGACGATTTTTCTGACGAAGGCATATTTGAGCTAAGGTTTGGTTTTGTTATTTTTCTTTAGCTCTAATTTTTAGGCCGATCAGAAAACCCGGTTTAAGAAATTTTAGAGGGGTAATTCATGAATTACCCCTCTACCAAACGGGTGATAAATATGCACTCACAGCATAGATCAACGAAATTGGTTTTAGTTTTCAACTATTCTTTTTTAATGGCCGGTAAGAAAAGATGATTTTGAGGAGCGTAAGTGAAGTGAACGCGATTTTTTACTGTTTTACTCATGTTTTAATCATCCGATGGTTTGATTCTGATTTTGTCGTGTACCGTAGGTTGCCGGTTTTCAGAACTCAAAAAAATGGCCTGCGTGTAAACAATTTTGCCTTGACGGAAGTTTAGATCGTTGCTACGGCCTACTAGTATAAGAAGAACGTTCTATGAATAAAATCAAACTGAAAAAGGGTGAGGTTTTACAACGGGCAGGGGACCTGAACCATAGAGTTTACCATGTAGAATCCGGATTGTTACGCAGCTATTCGATTGATAAGAACGGTAAAGAAAATATCTTTATGTTCGCCCCGGAGCGCTGGATAATAGCCGACAGCCATTCAGCTGAAATTCCTTCTAACTTATACATTGATGCCATAGAAGATTCTGTGGTTTCCGTTCACGTAAAAAATACACATACGGAGGAAAAAAATGTAAGTAGAATAATCAAGAGACTCTCCGTTTTGCAGAACCGGGTTATTATGCTATTATCAACATGTGCCATCGAGCGTTACGAGCATTTTCTTGAAACCTACCCGGAAATTGTTCAACGAGTACCGCAGAAAATGATTGCTTCTTATCTAGGAGTTAATCCTGAAACTCTGAGCGCCGCAAAAAGGCAACAGTTTAAGAGTTTAAAGTAAACTATCAAAGGTCATTTCCTTATGAAATCATAATGGAATAGTAAGTTCTTTTGCTAATTATTGCCTTTAAAAGACAGCTATGCAAAAGAAAATACTAGTATTCGGGGCATCAAACAGCAAAAGCTCCATTAACAGCCTATTTGCTCAATTTGCCGCAAGCCGGCTCAAAAAGGTTGACGTGACTGTAATAAAGCTCCATGATTTTGAACTCCCGTTATATTCCGTTGACCTTGAAAAGGAATCAGGAATACCCGAAAATGCTCAAAGGTTTTTTTCCTTGATCAAAGCATCTGACGGTATAGTGGCTTCCTTTGCAGAATATAACGGTCTTTACACAAGCGCTTTTAAAAACCTATGGGACTGGATGTCAAGAATACCGATGGAAAAGCGCTACAATATCTGGGATGATAAACCTCTTTTTTTACTTTCTGCCAGCCCTAGCCCAAGGCCAATGAATAATGTCACGAGGGTTTCAAAAGAATTATTTCCGGCATTTGGTGCAACTATTGTAGCTTCTTTCTACCTGAATAGTTTCCCGAAAAATTTTAGTGACAACCAAATAACAGACCCCTCTTTGGACGAAGACTTCAGCAAACAACTGGAATTATTTCAAAATCACCTGAATAATCTATAGTATGGCAAATACAGAAAATACATTTTTCAAAATTGCTGCCGTTTTATGGGTCATCTGGGGAGCGGTTCACATTTTTGCAGGCATCATAACGGTCTACTTTGTTTTATCTCACGAAACAAGTAGTGCGGTTAGCGGAATAGCTGATAAAGTGGACGTTGAATCTGTAGTTAGAGATTATCCGGATGCTGTAGGCGCTATTCTTGGCCAGCATGGGTTTAATCTTTTTTGGATTGGGGTGGTTACGTTTATATCTGCTTTTTACATAGGGAAAGGAAATAGAAATGCCATCTTTTTAGCAGCTATCTGTGGTGGTTTGGCTGATCTTGGATACTTCTTGTTTCTCGATTTGGGCGGATTTGTAAATTTCCTGCCTGGTACGTTAATGACATTCGTTTCATCCGCAGCTATCATTTTGAGTTTCACAGCGCATTTCAAAACCAAACGTCTAAATAGTTAGTGCACGCACCCTAGTCTGTGTGTTATATGACATCTGTATTTTGAAAAAATGCAAAGAATTAAAGTTAAAAAAGGGGAAATACTTCAAAAAAAGGGAGAAGTAAATAGCAAAGTTTTCGCTGTGGAATCAGGATTGCTTAGAAGCTTTCTGGTTGATAAAAACGGGAAGGAGCATATTTTCATGTTCGCTCCGGAAGGTTGGATAATAGCCGAGAACAACCTTCCGGACCGGCCTAGTGACTTGTTTATAGCGGCAATAGAAGACTCCATAGTAGTCAGAAAAGAAAAATTGGGTACACTAGAGGATGTTCATAAGCTTTTAAAGCGATTGGGTGTACTTCAACAACGGATTCTAATGATGATGAGCGCTTCGGCCATTGAACGATATGAATTCTTCGTCAAGACCTATCCTAATATTGTAGAAAGAGTACCTCAAAAAATGATTGCTTCGTATCTCGGTGTCACTCCTGAAACGCTTAGCGCAGCAAAAAGCACGAAGGCTAAATGTTCAGAATGAGATACCTCCGCTCCCTACTCTAGCTCCGTACTTGCTTGTAACGAAACTGGCGGTGCAATTAACCCGCCTTGATTACCGATCTAACCGGCTGACTTCAGCCGTTGCTTTCGTACCGTCGCGATCAGTTACGCAGATTCTCTGATTACCAATTCTGAACTAACCTTTAATTGCGATGTATCTTGGTCAGAACTAATTTCTCTGATCAACGTTTTTGCTGCCAGCATCCCCATTTTGCGCGGCTGGTGGTTGATTGTGGTGAGTTTTGGTTTAACGATGTTTGAAACTGCATAATTACCGAAACCTGCTACGGCTACCTCTTCCGGAATCTTTATTCCCAGTTGTTCCAACGTAAGGATAGCCTGTACTGCCATATCATCGTTGCTGGCAAAAATCGCATCAAACTCTATACCTCCAACTATTAAATCACGAACTGCCCGGTCAACCTTTTGAACATCAAAATCACATTCTATAACTAACCTTTTTTTCAAGGTTAGTTTATGTTTAGAGATCGCATTTCTATATCCCCGGTATCGCGCATCTATAATTTCTAAATTCCGGGG
>JBCDHA010000480.1:0-3589 GCA_038750705.1 Bacteroidota bacterium | reverse complement strand
TGGGCAACGGATTGATGCAAGGGTTATCCGGAAGTGCCTTACTGACCAATGTTGGTATTGGCGCGGCTGCCGGTTTGGCTGGAGGCCTTGCTTCACAGGGTGTGAGTTCGTTGGGTATAAATGTGGGTAGCCCGATTGCCAATGGGATTCTTAATGGAGCGGCGGGAGGTGCCGCTGCTGGCTTTGCTGCGGGAGGGTTAGGAAGCTCATTATCTGGAGGTAACTTTTGGGATGGAGCCTGGTCAGGGGCTGGGTCTGGTGCTATTACGGGAGCTGTCGTTGGTGGTGCTGTGGGCTCCTACGGTGCGGTAAGGGATGGGCGTAATATTTTCACAGGTAGGCATACAAGAGCCTGGTTAGCAGCCAATACACCTCATACGCTTCAGGCGATACGTCCGCAACCGTCAGTAGCTAAGCCTCAATTAAATGCTTCAATTTCCAAAGTAAATGTTAACTCACCAGCGGCTACACGACAAGGTGGTACCTCACCGAATTCAGTCAAAATTAATTCCGGTGATTTAGGGTTAAGATCTTATACTTTGTCAAATTTTAGACACAATTTGATAAAGCTCACAGGCGGTGTTGACCCAGGGCCGAATTTTCCTGCGCACCATGTTATACCCAAGCAATTTGCTCCACAGGCTCAACGCGCGGGCATCAATGTCCATGATCCTAGAAATGGCATGTTTTTATCCAAAAACCAACATATTAGAATACATGCAGATGATTATAATGCTGCGTGGTCGAATTTTTTCCAAATAAATTCTAATCCATCGGCTGCACAAATTTTTAAATTTGGACAAAGAACCTTGCTAGAGTATGGCATATATTGAACTAACAAAACAATGGAGAATCAATTCTACAGTTTACAGAGTGCATTTAAAAGCAATTCGATTGGATTAGAACCAATAGAGCCATTTGACGATGTTTCGTTTTTTACCGGTAGGAATGGGCGGTATTTATTTAAATGTGTCTTTGGGAATAAGAAATACGATATTCTGACTGGAGGTTTTGCATACATATTCATCGTCTCTGAAAAATTCATTGATGCTTTAGGCAACAATTTTTCCGGATGGAAACAAGTGCCTTTAGAGATCCAAAGTGAAAATGGGGAATCAATGGAGGGTTATTTCGGGCTTGCTGTCAAGGGGGTATGTGGGCCAATTAAGAATGAATTAAGTAAGAAAGTGATCCTTCCCCCAAGAACGAAAAACGGCCCTTCTCGCAGTGGATATATTGGACTATATTTCGATGAATCTACATGGGATGGAAGTGATGTATTTAGTCCAGCGAATTCAAACTATATTTTTATAACGGGCAAAGTAAAGAACGAGTTGGAACGAAGTAACCTAACGAATATTCTCATTGAACCAATTGGTGAAATAGAAAACTTGTCAGTTGATCTTTTTTAAGAGGTTTTTACTTATCCCTCCTCAGCATCACCTTCAAGGGACTGAGCTTTCGAAGGATAGTTTAGTAACGAGATTATTGTGCTGTCAGGTCTTCTGACCTGTACAGCATTGACTCACTAGTAACTATGAATTAACAACTTGAAATTCCGCCTCTCTATATCGCTAGTTTTTTCCTTCTCCGTATTGTTCGGGCGAAAGCCACCTGAGCACATCTCACTTTCTGAAAAGCACATTAGTAAAATTAACAAGATCAAGAACCCAATTGAAGTGGCAAGTGGGTCTGCCGGTGGATTTGCAGGAGGTTACATCTTGTCCGGTGGAGATTTACAAGCTGGTTTTGATGGAGCCAAAAATGGCGCGTTTTACGGAGGTCTGATAGGAGCTGGTACTGGACTTGGAACTGGTTATGCACAGGCCAAAATCAACGGTGTGAATCCTTGGACAGGAAAAAGTAGTCGAGTAGGTTCTACGGGCGTAGTGGGTCATAGAGAGATTGAAGCCCAAGGATATAAAAAGCCGAATAAAGCATATAATAGAAAATACGGAAGACGATATCTAGATGGTGTTGATGGAAAGAGTGGAGCCGAAGCGAAAGTAGAGAGGTTGCCGGCTTCAAGATTTGCAAAGCTACAAATGCTAAAAGACATCACTTTACTGCAGGAAGGAAAATTTAATTCTATAAATTGGAAATTTTATCGTAGTCCCATTACAGGACGTATTGGGCCAACACCAGGATTCTTAAACTACGCACAACGTACCGCTACTCACCTCAATGTGAATTACAAGTATTCACCTGATTCGTACTCCATTAAATTGTGGCTAGATCGATAAAGTATGGAAAATTACCCTTTAACTCATTTTCCCATAGGCAAGGCTTTTGACGAAATGACCCCGAAAGAGGGCAAGATTACCTTTGACTGGTTTATCACTATTATTCCTGAACGTATAGCGATTTTAGAAAAAGCAATCCAGCAGGATTATCCGAAATGGAGGGCTGATTTTACGCGTAAATCACTGTATGATCTTGGTAAGTGGGCGAAGGCAAACGTAAAAATGTGGAAGCTGAGCAGTGAAGAAAAAGAGGAGATGATTAGGGAAAGGGGCATGAGTAAATTTCAGGCAGATATGATCCGGGAAATGGAGGAGAAACTCTCCCCAGGCTCTGAACGCATTCGCTTTGATGCAGGAATTTACCTCGGTGAAACACTACGAAAGAACATTGAACATTTAGAATGGAAGCTGGAAAAGCGAAAAAGTATGGCCAGCTATAATAGTCCCGTTCTTGAAAGAGTTAAAGATGCACCTAAAAACAGTTACCCCATGACGGTCTTAGATATAGCCCGTACAGCTGCGTTTGGCCTAGCTGAAGGAGACACGAAAGATGATCAGTTTGTGTATGTTTACGATCATTGGTACAGGAAATTAACGGTTGGCCCATCGCCTTTACCGCCTGACTTAATACCATAACAAAGTCATAAAATGAATTTTGCCGAACTTTTCGGAGAATTTAAATCCAAAGGATATCTCAGACCATGTATCCAATTCACAATCTTTTTTGGAATACTTCTTACGGCTTTAATGCTTCCAGGTAATTCGTGGCAGACCAGCTTTATTGTGGCTCCTCTGACATCAATGTTCATAGGGCTTCTTATTGGTATTTTGGTTTTCTGGTATGAAGAGTACGAATTGAAAAGGTTAAGAGCAAAAAGATTAACATTTGCTGCATTTAAGCCGCTTTTAGATGCTTGATTTCAAAAGCATGATGATGTGTTGGAAGGTTTTTACAATGGATATTATGGTTGTATATATTGGGCAGAAGGTAATCCCTTTGGTCCAAAAAAAAGATGTCATATTCAGTGCGAATAGTTTTTAATGTCTCCTTCGGGGAATGGGAGAAAATCCCTCGCCTTTAGGCGAAGACTTTAGTTTGAAACGGTTGCTATATTTGTTCGATGCAACATTATCGTAAGACCTCCCATAGTCTTTATGACATTAAGTTTCATATAATTAGGATTACAAAGTACCGAAAAAAGGTAATGAGTGGGGAAGTGGCGAGTCGTACACGCGAATTGATCCGGGAGATTTGTAAGTCGAATGATGTAGAGATACTAAAAGGTCATATTTCCAGGGATCATGTTCATATGTTTGTATCGGTACCCCCACATATTAGTGTTAGT
>JBCDHA010000479.1:0-3590 GCA_038750705.1 Bacteroidota bacterium | reverse complement strand
TCTTTTTGGAGGAGTTCACTTATACTATCCTTCTACAAATACATACCGCCATTTCCATCTGGAGTCAAACATTGATGGCTCAGAAGTTATTACCATGGCAAGGCTATTGGAAGATGCTGCCGGCAACATATGGGTAGGTACGCAGACTGCAGGCTTATTTCGAATATCTGAAAATTCGAATTCATGGTCAACCGTTCATTATCAAAGCCTTGATACTACGCGCGGGTTAAGTAACGACTTTATTAATACGATAATACAAGATGACCAGGAGACAATATGGGTAGGTACACAGGCTGGTCTAAACAGGTACAATACAGTATCAGACACCTTCACATCTGTTACCAAAGCTGATGGACTAAAGGATGATGCAATTAAAGGCATACTCAAAGACAATGAGGGTTTTTTATGGTTAAGCACGGGTGAGGGCATCATACGCTATGATCCTGATAGTGGCGAATCATTCAACTATGACACGGATGATGGACTGCAAGGAAATCAGTTTAATGCATCCTCCTTTTATAAAACCAAGCGTGGTGAATTTCTTTTTGGAGGCAGCAATGGCTTCAACATTTTTACCCTGGATAATGTCATAAAGAGAAGCAATGAGCTGGACATATATGTATCAGGATTAAAGCTATTTAATGAGTCTGTACTGGCCGGGGATGATACCGGTGTGCTCGAAAAGGATATTAGCCAGGTAGACACCGTTCTATTTAATTATGATCACTCCGTCATACGTTTCGACTACCGCGCTATAACTTACCGGCATCCGCATAAAGTGAATTATGCCTATTTTCTCGATAGGTTTGAGAGCGATTGGAATTATGTGGGCAATAATGCTGGCGCTACCTACACTAACCTGAAACCAGGAGCGTATATTTTACGGATTAAATCAACAAACTCTGATGGTGTTTGGAGCACTAAAGAAAAAGCGCTGACCATTATAGTTAAACCTCCATTCTGGTCTACATGGTGGTTCAAAACGAGCATAGTCATTTTACTACTAGCCATTATCTACTCCGTTTACCTCATAAGAATTAGGAATCTTGAAAAACGCCAGATAGAGCTTGAAGATCAAATAAATGACAGAACAAAAGAGCTTCAGTATAAACAAAAGAGGCTCATGGAAACAGCTGATGAGCTTTCAACAAGAAATGAAGAAATACAAAGGTTCACCTTTGCGGTTTCGCATGATTTAAAAAGTCCGCTCAATACAATCAAGGGTATTACCGGTCTTATTGCTATGGAAGGTGGATATGAGGATACTTCCGCTACTAAGAAATACCTGGAGCTCATAGAAACTTCTTGCAACACCATGGGTAATCTCATTACCGATATAACCGAGATAGCGCGTATAGGTAAAATTGAAAATAATATTGAAACCCTAAATACTTATGAAATAGTCGAATCCGCCAGCACGCTAGTGTTCGGCCGATTAAAAGATCGCAATGTAGAGTTAAAAGTTTCAGGTGACCTACCTTCTATTGCAGGGGATAAAAACCGTATGATCCAGGTTTTTGAAAACCTCATCGACAATGCGGTAAAATATATGGGAGAACAAGAAACGCCTGTTATAGAAATCGGTGTAAAAGTAGATAAAGATCTGAATCACTTTTTTGTGAAGGACAATGGTTCAGGCATGGAAGAAAACTCCTTAAAGCATCTGTTTGCCCCTTTCATGCGATTCAACGACTCCGTAGAAGGCACGGGATTAGGTCTTTACATGATCAGTCAGATAATTCAATCGCATGAAGGGCATATCACAGCCTTTTCAGGTGGACTTGGAAAAGGTTCTACATTTACTATTTCCTTACCAAAGAAATTGGAGTCATCTAAGCAACGTGAGAGTTAGTTAAACCAATCTCTCGATTTATTTGATATCATAAATAAAATGAAAGCAACCTTTCTTTTACGATCCTTGTATTCGTATTGTCGATAACTACAAACAGTATGGCTATTAAAGAAAGGTTAACGCTTGACCTGAACGTGAGTGCCCCAAATTTCTCCTTGATCGATATTTACAATCGAGAAGTAAGCCTGGAGAAATATCGTGGCAGAAAAGTATTCATCGGATTTTTCAGACATGCCGGATGTCCTTTTTGCAATTTAAGGACCCACTTTCTTCAAAAAGAATATGAACAGCTGGCTGCACTAGGTCTTGAGATGATCTTCTTTTTTGAGTCTCGTAAAGATGTGATGCTTAGAAGTAGCTTTCATCAAGGTATCTCTCCTATTCCATTGATTGCCGATCCGGAGAAGGTGTGGTACGAATCCTATGGGATCGAGGAATCCGCTAAGAAATCAAGGGCCAGCCATTTAACCAACTTTATCCAAACGGCTGTAAGAGCCAAATTAAAAAGATTGCCACTCCATTTGATGGCTGGCAAGGAATCTTTTAACACCATCCCTGCAGAGTTCCTCTTAGATGAACAAGGTGTGATCAGAAAGATCCATTATTCCAATGGCCTAAATGATCGTATGTCCATTGAGCATATTTATGATTTTGCAAAATCATAATCATCAGGCTTTAAAGTCCATCATATCGGTAATGCCCGATGATCTTATAATTAAACAAAACATCTTCTATAACTTGTCCGGCTCCAATATTATGAACGACATAAGGTCGGGTACCTCGTAGCTGCTTAACCAAAATACCAATGTGGGTAATACCCCTGCCTAAATCCCAGCAAACAATATCGCCAGGCTTGTAGTCGGCTGCTTGTCGTGATTTTACTAATATTTCATCATGTTGTTCAAAGAACTTCATAAGATTAGGTACTCTGCGATGATCAATGTTTTTATCGGTTGAAGTCAAACCCCATATTTTCGGATAGGTATTGAAGTTAGCACTCATGTCTTCGTGTACTTCTTTTTGAAGATCGATTCCCAGCTTGCGATACGCACGAATGACTACATCTGTGCACACTCCTTTTCCTCTAGGAACATCCCCATTGGGATACGAAATCGAAAAATAGCTTGGGTCATAAATCATATGATCTTCAGTAAGTGTTTCGGCTGAATCGGCCAGGGTCTGGAAGAAATCGGTTTGGGTATAACAGAGAGTTGTCCAAGTAGAAAAGTGATTTGTAAAAACAGCCTTAACACAAGATTGGCAACGAAGTCTACTGACTTTTAGTGTCGGGATAAAACTACAAAAGTTTAAAAGACTGTTATTCCATACAGTTGCTTCTCACATCTACATGATAAGATTTATTTCCTGAATAACCTATGGCTGCCAGACATCTGATACAGTCTCCCAGGTTGCTTTCCTCCCGTATGGAAACATAAAATAAATCTTTGTTTAGCTTCTGTTCATCAACGTAACATGGAAACGCGGTTAAAAAAACGTTTTCGTGTCCGTTGGCTGTCTCGCCCAGGTAGAAGAACCTTTCATCCTGGATTTGTAAAACCACATTTCCACAAATGCCTTCTACATATGACACGGCAACACAAGATTCATCCCGGAGTTCCGCTTCATCATCATTACATGATAAAATGACTAATGCAATAAGACCGAATGCAAGAATATTTTTCATTTCAAAGATACGTTTACTTCTTAGACAGTCTTGTGACCGAATGGGTTGGAAAAG
>JBCDHA010000478.1:0-3591 GCA_038750705.1 Bacteroidota bacterium | reverse complement strand
TTGGCAAAAAACACGTAAGAAAAACAAGATTGACGTATACTACAATAAACTCATTACCATCCGTGGAAAAATCAGGGCTATTACGTGTTCAGGGGAGGCAGATGCACTGCTGGAGGAAGTGAAAAACATTCAGGAAGAGACAGTGGAGTTAGTTGTTAGAGAAAAGCTTATGGCAGACGAGTCCTTTTCAATTTTTTTGAACCTGTCCAAAATGATTTCTGATGAGATAACAGCGACACACCAACGATTACAAATCATCTGAAGCTCTGCCTTAAAAGTTCTCTGCCTCTTCTACCACTTGTTTCACAAGTTCCTCATATTCTTGCTTAAACTTTGAAAATTCGGTAGCCGAGATAAGTCGACTTAGGTCATCAAGGCTATTTTCCGCATAAGTATTCAGTTCTACCTTTGCGCATTGTATTATAAATGCTTTGAGAAGCTTAATGGAGTTAGGATTAATCTCCAGGGCGCTGAGTAAAATATCATATGCCTCAAAACCGTCTCTTAGACTGGTAAATTCAGCGCTATGAATCACCGCTTCTTCGAAGAATGGGTTCATATAAGCAATGAACTGGTAATTCTCACGGGCTGCTGTTGTATCTCCTGAAGCTTCCATTAAAAGACCGGTATAGAAGTGTTTTTCAAGAATATGCTCGTTGTCAAATACGATCCCCTGGTTAATCTTTTCTGCCAGCAACCTTACCTTTTTGCTAAAGGCAAGCATTCTGAGTTCAAACCACTGTGTTTCTTCATAAAGCCTTCTATCGGTAATCTCCAGTCCACCAAGTTCCTGATAAAGGCTTATAGCCAGATCGATGGCATCATCTTTCCATAGCTTTTTGCACATGTCCAGATAGGCCTGTGCTCTGTAATTTGCATTGGAAATGGTTGAAGCCAGGTTTTTACATAATGTGATGTCTCTGCTTAGCAGCCTGTATCGTATAACAAGGTACTTCTGGTCATCGTTTAGCTGATCGAAATTGGAAAGATCCATCCTTAAGATTGCCAGCATAGTTCGAGCAATTTCCTGAGCTTCTTCATCCTGGCTTTTTTCTATTTGTTCCCAACTTTCGATGGCTTCTAAAATTCGTCCATTTTCACTTAGTGCGATAGCCTTATTAAAGCTGGCCTCAGACCAGTCTTTGTTTTCTGCCCATTCAAAATATTGCACGGCTACATCAGGAGCCTCTTGATCCAGCGCCCATGTGCCAATTAAGTTGAAAAACTTACCGCTATTTGTGATGCTGCCATTTGCAAGCCAGTTCAGTTCTCTAAAAGCTTTATTAACATTTTTATTCTTATAAAGATTGAGGCAAGCTACATATTCCAGCCGTTCCCTGGCTCCGGCATTGTACGGTTTATTTGCTAATTCGAATATCTCCTCAGTGTTCAGAGAGTCTTCAGAATAAAGGTGATTAAATGATCGATTAAATAGTATAGAAGCATCCAGGAATTTCAGTACCGTATCCTCTGCCAAATAGGGAAGCTCCAGTGCCTTTAAAGAATTATTGTAGAGCACATAATTATTGTTCACTGATATTGGATCACTTGCAATATCATATTCTGACAGTACCGAGTCGGCGTCCAGGCCGAAATCACTTCTGGCTACTACGGCAAGGATGTTACTGGAGGCGGTTTCATTTTTACCTTTATTATAGGCGTTATCCAAATAATATATTGAGCTGTCGAGTATGCCGGTTTTACCGTATAGCAGCCCTAAATTATTTTGTATTTGAAAACTATTGCCGAAGCGCTTCACACCTTCCTTGGCGGTAAATAGCGCATCAAAAAAGCGGCCGTCATCGAGGTGGAGGTTTCCAAGGTTTACATAGCCTTGAGCGGATGGCCATTTGGCAAGTGCATCCTCATATCTTACCGCTGCTTTTTCGTACTCTTTCCGTTCTGCGTGAAATGTGGCAAGCGTAAAATTGGACTTGTGGTTATTATAACCATAATTTGCAGCCTCTTCAAAATAGCTCTCAGCTAATAAAGGTTCATTGTTTTCAAGATGCAGATCGCCCAAACCGTTATAGTAAGCAGCTATACCCTGGTTTAAAGGAACCTCCCAATTCGACTTAACGGTGAGGGCAATGAAAGCGATAAGGCCGGCAAGGCGATAGGTAAAAAAAGGCATGCTTACTGGTGCATAAAGTACTTTGTATACCTTCATATTGTCTTTAAGCGGCTGCACAAAGTTTGCTATAATGTAAAGAACAAAAATGGCACCATATCCAAGATGGCCGTAAAGAATAAAATCCCGAAAATTTTCTAAGCCCGGATCGTTAGCTGTGGTGTGCAGATGAGCGATCGTTGCAAAGCAACAAATGGCCATAGATGCATAGAATAAGGCGCCAATAGGTAGAAATTTAAAGAGGTAGCCATATTGCTCCTCGCGATATTTATACAACCAAATGCCCAAAACTGCAGAAATAGTAAGTAGCAAGAAGGGGTTGACATATACAATGTCCCACTCTATGATGTTCGTTTCCCTGAGGTATGCCAGCGTCACATTTGCCAGGTAGACAACAGTGATAACTGAAAAGTGAGTTAGCGTATTTTTTGATTTGGAAGTATTTGAGCGTGTGAGCACCAGTATAATGGCTCCGATTATTTCATGCGCTACAATGAGTGTGAAAATCAAACCTATGGCCAAAGGGTTAAGAATACTTGCGGCCGCGACATATAAGAATGGCTGCTGAACCTGAGCTCCAAAATATATAACAAGAGCAAAAATGAGGAAGAGTAGGGCAAATGTGATCAGTCGTACAGAAAATGAAATATGACTTCTAATGCGATTGAAGTAATAAGCTGCGGGTAAAAAGAGAAGAATTCCTATGATTAGCCCCACCTTTTGCTCAAGACCAAATAAATAAAGTAGCTCCAGCTTCATATTCATTATGTATAGAACAATGAAGCCCGCGCCTACATAAAATGAAAATCTCGGAAGTGTAGATATAATGGTTATGAGCACACAGGCACAGAGTGTTGTTATTGTCAGAAAGGTGTAATAAGACCAGGCATTGGTTGCAGGCGCTGAACTGGCAAACCTTTGCGTGTAAATTGTATTATCAGCACTGTTATTAATGGTAAATGGCCCTACTTGTACACTGCCAATACCTACCTCGGTAGTTTCTGCCTGTCCTTGAATTTGCCAGTCCAGAAATACATTATATCCTTGAAAATAGGCATACCCAAACCAGCAAATAACAGCTATAAGCAGGCCAAAGAGCAGCGTATATAGCGTTCTGTAAGGACGATCCCAGTGCGTCCAGAACAAAAAAGATTGCATATTATTCAATTACTTTAGGCACCCTGAAAAAGTCTGCGTCCTTTTTTGGAGCGTTTTTCAGTGCACGTTCATGACTTAAATGGTTCTTTACTTCATCCTCCCGTAAAACATTTATTTCATGAGACATCGTGGTGAGCGGTTCAACACCATCGGTATCCACCTCGTTCAACTTTTCAACCCAGGCGATGATTTTGTTCATATCCTTCATCATATCCTCGGCGGTGCTGTCGTCAAATTCAAGACGAGCCAGATGGGCGATTTTATTGAGGTGTTCTTTGTCAATTTTCATCAGAATGCCGCTT
>JBCDHA010000477.1:0-3592 GCA_038750705.1 Bacteroidota bacterium | reverse complement strand
TCCACCGTTCTGATTGATTCATAAGATCGCATGCTACATATTATCCATTAAATATGGTAATTCTTTATTGAGTTTCCATATGATTTTAACTCCCGGAAATTATTGCAAGTGGTGTCGGTCATAATGAAGTAATTGGAACATCTATTTTTTTTGAGGATTCTTACCTGCTTGAAACCTGCTGATTTTGGTCGAAGCCGTTAATTACTGTTATTCTCATTTCTTCAATTGCCTTTTCAGACAAGTCAAGACCACTTGCATCAAGGTCAAATTCCAGTGTTTCGGTAATTATGGCAAAGCAGGGGTCATCATTACTCTCGTGGGTTAATTTTACAGCAATGTCAGGCGGGAATACTGTAGTAATCACCTCCGGCCAGACTAACTCAAAAATATGCTCCCTGCAACCACCTCCGTAGGAGACTTCGATTTTAAGGGTTTTGGCTACTATGCTCACTCTCAACAAGTCAAATGGATCCGACTCTATTAGTCCTGACTCTTCTTTGCGCTCATCTATCAAAGTTTCGTCGTCATTGCAACCCATAGCTAACCCGGATAGGATCATTAGTATCAAAAGCTTGTTCATTTTATGTTTCCTCCATAAAAAAGACACGGCCTGTGCAGAATTCGTTTGAATGAAACGATTGAATCAACATGGCCGGGGAGATTTTTAATATTAAACATTCACTTCACTCATTCAAAGTTCTGTTCAACTCACTCCGGTTTTTGTACCGGTCACTCCAATAGTGCAGACAAAAACTAATCTCAAGGGGTTAAATCAACACGACAATAAGAAACCATTTTACTAAATCTATTTATTATGAAACAAACATCAATTGTATTAATGAGCCGAATAAAGGCTTATTTATTGCTTGTCTTAATGGCTGTGCTTGTATTCTCGCTCTCTGGTTGTGGAGACGATGATGATGATGATCCCCCACCACTTCAGGACATTGTGGACGTGGCAATAGCCAATGGCTATAATACACTGGCAGCTGCATTAGTAGCCGCAGATCTGGACGATGATCTTCGGGGTACAGGTCCGTTTACTGTTTTTGCACCCACGGATGAGGCTTTTGAAGAATTGGATATAACGGCGGATAATGTAAGCAACGTGGCGAATTTAGAAGATATTCTGCTCTATCACGTTATATCGGGTTCAGTAAGATCATCCGATCTAACAACAGGAACGGTACCGACTCTTCTTGAAAATGCAGGTCTTGCGATAGATGCAACAAACCTGACTGTAAATGGAATCTCTATTATCACTCCGTTCGATGTAGAAGCTAGTAATGGTATTATCCACACTATAGATGGTGTATTATTACCGCCAGCCGAACCTGTTGAGCTAGATGATATTGTTACTTTGGCGACGGAAAGTGAGGATTTAACTGTGCTTGAAGCGGCATTGACTAAGTTTCCTGATCTAGTGGATTTACTCAGTACTGACGGTAGTTATACAGTCTTCGCTCCCACAGACGCGGCATTTACGACATTTTTAGATGTTATTGGTCAAACGGATCTTGATGATATTCCGGAAAGTGTGTTAAGAAGAGTGCTGGAATACCACGTTGTCGTGGGTACTGCCGCTTTCTCCGCTGATCTAACAAATGGTCAGACGATAGAAACGGCGCTGATGGAAATGACAGAAACGGGTCCGGTATCTGAAACGGTTACTATTGGAGTAGATGATACGGGTGTTACCGTGAACGACGCGAATGTGACTACTGCAGACGTAGAAGCGAATAATGGTGTAGTACACATTATAGACGCTGTACTGGTACCGGCTTTTGAATTAACCATAGTCAATACAGTGGTAGAGCCGGCTTATTTTAACAAAGACTTTTCTACGCTCACGGCTGCCGTTGTCGCCGCAGACCTTTTAACTACATTAATTGACACGGATGCAGAATACACCGTATTTGCTCCTACCAATGATGCCTTTGCGGCCGCCGGTATTACTGAGTTACCTTCAGACACCGACGAACTGACTAATGTTTTGTTATACCATGTACTTGATTCTGAGGTGAAGGCGGCAGATCTGCCGGCTACAGGTAGCGCGGTTCCTACGTTAAATGGCGATTTTTATTTAAGTATCAATACAGATGGCGTATTCATTAATGGGTCTACAGAGGTTGTTGAAACTGATATAGATCAGGATAATGGTGTGGTTCATGTTATCGACAGAACCTTAATTCCTGCGGCTGGTAATATAGTCGAAATTGCGGCAGCGGCTAACCAAACCGATGGAACTGGCTTTGGTCAGCTAGTGGCAGCCGTTACTGCGGTACAAGAAGATATGTCTACCTCTGATCTTGTCGACATTCTGTCCAGTGCGGAATCAGAAGATGACGGCGCTCCATTCACATTATTTGCGCCAAATGATGACGCATTTGCTCAGTTATACACAGACGCTGGAGTAGCAGATCTAGATGAGCTAATAAATGCTGTTGGTATTGCCACATTAGAGGCAGTTCTACTATATCATGTGATAGGAGAAGCGAGGGTATTTTCTTCGGACCTGCCTAACTTGACCTCCAATGAAGTGCCTACACTCGGTGGAGTTATCACGTTTGATCTAACTGTAACACCGCCAACAATTACTGAAACAGATGATGTACTAATGCTAAATGAGGATGACGAAGCGGCTTTAGTTCTAACGGGTATCGACATTTTGGCTACAAATGGCGTAATTCATACGATAGATAAAGTGATATTACCTTAATTAAATTTTTAATATACAACACGAACCTAATGGCCAGGTTCGTGTTGTATTTTTTTAAGTACCCATGTTTAAAGTCAAATACAGGTATCTATTTATATTGCTGCTGGCAATATATTCGTATTTGAATATTCTCTTTACGGAAGGGGATCGTCTGTTTGGCTATGAAATAAATTCACTGGTCTTTTTCTGCGTTCTTTTACTTATGGTAGTGGCTGTTTGGGAAAGCAATCGGCTTTTTTCAGACCTTGCCCAAAAACTGAAATTGGGTAAAACACATCCTCTAATTCTTTTTTTCGGTTATAGTGTAGTTTCTGTCACTGTAATTGCACTCATAGTTACCGGAGCCTTAAGCCTTTATTTCGGTGAAGCTGCTCACGGAACGCTTACTTTAAAATTAGCGTTAGGCTTTGCCTTTAGAATTAATCTCTTTCTTCACTGCATAAATGCCATTTACTTTTTTATCATTCAGTATAAGAACTCTCAGCTGGAAGCGGAGACGTTAAAAAAACAAAATGCCGAAGCGCGATTTGAAGCGCTCAGGAATCAGATCAACCCCCATTTTTTGTTCAACAGTTTTAATGTATTGAGTTCTTTGGTATACAAGGACGCAGATACGTCTTCAAAATTCATTGATCAGCTGAGCAATGTATATAGATATTTGCTTTTCAATCAGCAAAATAAAATTGTCAAACTCGGCGAAGAAATCGCCTTCCTCGAATCCTATATTTATCTGTTAAAAATCCGTTTCCAGGATAATCTCAACATAAAAAAAAATATAGCAGATCGCGTTCGTGACACCTATATTGCGCCCGCCACACTCCAGCTGCTTATTGAAAATGCCATTAAGCACAATGTAGTATCTAAAGCTACCCC
>JBCDHA010000476.1:0-3596 GCA_038750705.1 Bacteroidota bacterium | reverse complement strand
GCTTTCTGTTTTCCTTTTACCAGATCGGCCACCATCCTCAAATCCTCAATACGGGAATTAGTACAGCTACCAATGAAAACATAGTCGATTTTCTTTCCAAGCAGTTGGCTTCCACCTTGCAAATCCATGTACTCCAGCGATTTGGTTAATGAAGGATCTGGTGAACTATTGACAGCGGGAATGCTCTCTGAGATACCAATACCCATACCTGGGTTTGTACCATACGTGATCATGGGTTCAATTTCTGCCGCATTAAAATGGTATTCCTTATCAAATACAGCGCCCTCATCGGTTCTGAGTGTCTTCCAAAACGTCACTTTCTTATCCCATTCGGCACCTTGAGGAGCGAATTCACGACTTTCAATGTATTGGAATGTAGTTTCGTCAGGGGCTATCATGCCTCCCCTGGCACCCATTTCAATGCTCATATTACAAATGGTCATCCGCGCTTCCATGGATAGTGATTCAATAGCCGACCCACAGAATTCCACAAAATAGCCGGTTCCTCCACTGGTTGAGATTTGAGAAATCACATATAAAATAATGTCTTTGGACAGTACCCCTTTTTTTAATGCTCCGTCCACCTGGATCTTCATAGTCTTAGGCTTGCGTTGTAAAACACATTGCGTCGCCAAAACCTGTTCCACCTCACTGGTACCAATACCAAAGGCTATGTTTCCGAAAGCGCCATGCGTGGAGGTGTGACTGTCTCCGCAGACAATGGTCATCCCGGGTTGAGTGATGCCTAACTCGGGACCAATGACATGCACAATGCCTTGATAGGGGTGTCCCAAACCGTAAAGTTCTACACCAAACTCCTCACAGTTTTTTATGAGCGTATCTACTTGATGCCGGGAAAGGGCATCTTTAATCGGTAAGTGCTGATCTTTTGTAGGAACATTATGATCGGCTGTGGCAATAGTTTTGGAAGTATTAAAAACGCCAATCCCGCGTTTCTTTAAACCTGCAAAAGCCTGTGGGCTGGTCACTTCATGAATAAAGTGCCTGTCAATATAAATGACCTGCGGTCCATCCTTAATAGAATGCACCACGTGCATGTCCCAGATCTTATCAAAAAGTGTCTTGCCCATCGCACTAAGCGTTGACGTACAAGCCAGCCAACTCTTTTAGTTCCGGATCATTGACCACATTGATTTCGTCAGCCAGCTTTAAAAAGCGCTGATAGGCATCTTCAAGCTCCTCTTTACCAAGCTGGACACCTATTTGACCTAGCCTGAAGTTCAAAGCAGCTCGTCCACTTCTGGCCGTTAATATAATGCTGGATTTATTGACACCAACTTCGGCTGGATCTATAATTTCGTAGTTGTCGCGATTCTTGATTACCCCATCCTGATGAATCCCGGATGAGTGGGCAAAGGCATTTGATCCGACAATCGCCTTGTTCGGTTGTACAGGCATATTCATAGTTTCCGAGACTAGCCTGCTTATGGGATATAATTTTTTGGTGTTAATGCCGGTATCATAGTTCAGCCAATTATGCTTTCGGAGGATCATTACCACCTCCTCCAATGAGGTATTTCCGGCTCTTTCTCCTACTCCATTTATGGTACATTCAATCTGTCTGGCACCATGCTGGATTCCGGCTATCGAATTGGCCGTTGAAAGCCCTAAATCATTATGACAGTGTGTAGAAATTGTTGCATTTTCAATTCCCCTCACATTATCTACTAAATATTTGATTTTTTGTCCATACTCTTCAGGCAGGCAATACCCGGTGGTGTCCGGAATGTTCACCACAGTAGCACCGGCTTTAACAGCTGTTTCTATGACTTGAGCGAGAAACTCATTATCGGTACGCCCAGCATCTTCAGCGTAAAATTCAACATCCTCTACGAACTTCTTGGCGTAAGTAACACAATCCTTGGCTCTCTCTAGAACCTGTTCTCGAGTAAGTTTGAGTTTGGTGAATACATGTTGATCCGAAGTGCCTATACCAGTGTGAATCCTGGGTCGAACCGCATTCTTTAGCGCCTCCGCAGCGCATTCAATATCTTTTTGTACAGCCCTCGAAAGTCCACAAACTGTGGCATCTTTTAGGGTAGCCGCCAGTGCCTGCACAGACTCAAAATCACCAGGGCTCGAAATTGGAAACCCTGCCTCTATGACATCGACACCTAACTCCTCCAGGGCTTGGGCGATGATGACCTTTTCTTCTTTATTTAACCCACAGCCTGGCACCTGCTCGCCATCTCTAAGGGTAGTATCAAAAATCTGGATCCTGTTATTCATACTAATTCGAAAATGTATTCTGTTCAAATGTATTTGTATAGTATTTCCTGTGTTTGACCTAATATTACCCTTTTTACGATGTCTAATCTGATCAATTATGGCTATAATTGAATATCAAGGGTTTTTAATTTGATAATAATTACGATGTCTAAAGAAAAGTCAGACCATCTATTTTCGTTGATCCAATCACTTAAAAAGAGTGAAAAACGGTATTTCAACCTAAATGCACGGTTAGAGGACCCAAATGCGAAGTACCTTCTACTCTTCCGTGCCTTAGAAAATATGAAGGTATACGACGAAGATCGATTGCTCAAAGAAGTTCCTCAGCTTATACCTCATCAACTTTCTAACCTCAAAGCCCATCTTTATAAAAAGCTCTTAAGTGCTATTCGGCAGTTTAGTCAAACAAATGTTATGGATATTCAAATCCGCGAAATGATAGATCACGCCCAGATACTATTTAACCGCAGCCTGTACGAACAGTGTGTTGATGTACTCAAAAAAGCAAAGAAGAAGGCGAAAAAAATTGACAACCTGGAGCTGCAATTGGAGGTTTTGAAATGGGAAAAGAATGTCCTTACCCATACCATCGGTCATGATAATGAGGCTCGTGTTAACCGGATCATTGCGGAGGTAAGGGACGTTAATACCAGGATCAATAATATTAACGTCATTACGAATCTTTCAGCTAAGCTAAGTTCTATCTACACTAAAATTGGATACATCAGAAACCAGGCAGATGAAAATCAGGTGGCGGCCTTAGTTAATGAGCTACCCAAATTTGACGAGCATAAGTTATCTCTAAACGAAAAAATAAACCTGTATAACCTTTACGTTAATTATTACTTCTTCCTGCAGGATTTTGAATCGGGCTATCACTATGCCCGAGAATGGGTCAGGTTATTTGATGATAACAAAGAGTTAAAGACATCGCGTGTTGAAAACTACCTGAATGCTATTAACAATCTGATGATAGCACAATATAAGCTGTACAAATATCACAAATTTGTTGATTCCAGCCGGCGACTGCGAGAGATCAGACATTACTCTAAGAGTCTGCTAAATCAAAACATACGGTTAAAGCTCTTAAAATACACTTACGTTCATGAGTTCAACCGAATTTTTATGCTGGGTGACTTCAAAGCAGGTGTTTCACTGATGAATAAGATCAAGCCAGGCTTAGAAGACTTCATCTCTCAATTAGATAATCATTCAAAACTGATCCTATACTACAAAGTAGCATGTCTTTACTTTGGGGATGATCAGTATGGCGAGGCCATTCAGTGGCTCAATCGCATATTTAATTCCGAGAACATTGACCTCCGCGAAGACATTCACTCATTTGC
>JBCDHA010000475.1:0-3632 GCA_038750705.1 Bacteroidota bacterium | reverse complement strand
GCGAGGAGGAACTGAAAATGTAACTGGTATCATTGGTACTGCAAAAGCCCTTGAAATTGCCTACCGTGATATGGCTGATCATCAAAAACACATTGAAGGTTTAAAATCCCGAATGATCTCTAGACTTAAAGAAACTGTTCCGGGGGTTGGTTTCAATGGTGATTCGGCAAATTTCGACCGAAGTCTTTACACCGTATTAAATGTGTGCCTGCCCTCCTCGGAAGACAATGACATGCTATTGTTTACTTTAGACATTAACGGCATATCTGCATCTGGTGGAAGCGCCTGTTCAAGTGGTGCCACCATGGGCTCTCATGTATTAAGCGCTTTGGAAACTGACCCGACACGAGGTGCGGTACGTTTTTCCTTTAGCAAGTATACTACTGCTGAAGAAATTGATTTTACCGTAAATAAAGTAGCCGAATTTTATCAGGTAGAGGCTTAGCCGTTTTGTCCGTTTAGTACAAGGTCTTTAAGACAACTAACCCACAAAGGGTGATCATTCAGGCTTTCTACTAGTTGTACCTTTTCGCCGCCATATTCTTCAAAAATTTCCTGGTACTCATCACCTATTTCGATAATAGTTTCAAGACAATCGGCCGTGAAGGCCGGTGAAAATACCAGGAGCTTCTTTGCTCCTTTTTCACCCCACTCTTCCACTACTTTATCAGAAAAAGGTTCAAGCCAATTCTTATCTAATCGTGACTGAAAACAGACGGTATAATCATTTTCATTTATACCTAACTTATTTGCTATGAGTCTGGTAGTAGCAAAGCAGGTAGCTTTATAGCAGTATTGATTCTCTTCAGTGATCTCATGCTCACAATCACGTTCCTGACAAAGGCCTTCATCATAAACTTTATCTACTTGGCGTTCAGGCAGACCGTGATAAGAAAAAAGAATGTGGTCATATTCTGAAAAATTATATTTAGAGCCTCTATCCACTACGGCATCAATAAAGTCCGGGTGGTCATAGTATTGACTTATTACTTTAACTTCGGGAATAACCCACCATTTGCTTATTTCCCTCATGGCCAGCTCTAAAGCTGATCCGGTACTGGCTGAGGCATATTGGGGAAACATAGGAAGCAAGATTATCCTTTTGTATTTTTCCTGCCTCATTTTTTCCAATACATGTCTGATATTGGGATTTTTATATCGCATAGCCAGATGAACGTCATAGTCGTTGCCCAATTCGTCATTCAGTAACTCGGACACTTTTTGGCTATGAAAAAGCAATGGCGAGCCTTGTTCGGTCCAAAGCTCCTTATATACTTTTGCAGATTTAGGAGCCCTGAAAGGGATTATAATCAGATTAACCAATATTAAGCGCAGCAGCCTTGGTATATCTATGACTCTTGGGTCATTTAAAAACTCTGATAAATACGATCTTACATGACCTACTGAAGGGCTATCCGGAGTTCCTAAGTTAATGAGTAGTACTCCTGTCTTACCTTTGACTGCTTCCATATCTTAAATAAACAAGCCGCAAAAGTAATGGTTATGGGTTGTAAAACTTATTAATAGTATACGCTCTATTTTTAATTTTACATTTAAATATTGGCTTGATAGATTATGGCCGAATATGCCATAAAGCGCACCAATCGAGCTGTCGCAATCAGCAAAAACTTTGAAAATGGAAAATTGGTAGCCCCTACTAACATACAGATAGCAGAAAAAGGCACCGGAGTTATAGCGCCAACTAATATCAGCAGACCGCCAAATTTGTTAAGCGTGTTTTTATAGCGATATACGTACCTCCGCATCACTGGCTCAAGCCAACTTATTTTTGAAGCATTAGCACCTATGTAATATCCTAAAACACCCGCCGTGTATGAAATACCCGTAAGAAAAAGAATATTTAATGCATAGCTAGCAAAAAGGCCATGTTTTATAGACCAGATCATGAATAGCTCCGGCGGAATAATGCCAAAAACAATTTCAGATGTAGTGAATACTAAGTAAACTACAAGCGGCCATTGACCTATATGATCTATAAACCCATCAAAAGCCGTGTACTTTTGAAGAAAAATATAAACCACTACGATAACAGCAAGGGCAAAAAAACCCTTAAAGAGATTCTTAATAAGAAACCTTGATCTAAAATTAGACAATTTAATTTTACTGAATGGGCGCCCGCTTAAACGGTTTTGATTCGTCAAAGAGTTTCCGATACGTTATGTGGGTTTTAACGACATCACCTCCTACTTGTTCTACAACACGTATCATTTTTGGATTAAAATCACCAATCCAGTTCATTTCGAGGTCGTCATAACGCTGGTAATCTTTTTGTACCATTTGTGCAGTAGCAAGTACAAGGGCGCCTTCCACACCTTTACCCTGGTGCTCCGGTACAATGCCAAAAACAAGACCTAACATTTTATTGCAGCTTTTACGCCACTTATGCCAAACAAACTTCGCCTTACCAATAAGGTCAAGCTTACCGTTCACATATTTAAAGATCTGATTTACTTCAGGCAGATTCATATAAAAGGCAACCGGTTCATCTCCATAGTAACCAAACCATATGATCTTCTCGTCAATGATCGGTTTCATTTGCTTCATTATGTTTTTGGCCTGGAGACTTGACATTTGTGAAACACCCTTATGGCGTGCCCATGCTTTGTTGTAGATAATCCGAAAATGCTCTGTATATTCATCAAGCTTTTTTAGCTCCAGATGTCTAAATGTATAATCTGTATCCTTAAGCGCTTTTTCCCCTTTGGCCATCAGTTTTGGTGAGAACGGGTCCCTCACTTTTCTTCCAAAGGTCAACTGCCTGAAGTAAACCTGAAACCCGTATTCCTCAAATAACTGTTGATAGTAGGGAAAGTTGTAATTGCAGTTGTAATTAGGCTCAATATTAAAACCATCCACCAGTAAGCCCCACCATTTATCGCGCTCGCCGAAGTTTATAGGCCCATCCATCGCCTCCATATCCCTCTCTTCCAGCCAGGCCTTTGCTGTGTTAAATAGCTTAAAGGCTATGTCTTTGTTATCAACACTCTCAAAAAATCCTACGCCTCCCGTGGGTTGGTCATTGTCCTTGTTAACCGTTTTTTTATTGATGAAGGCGGCAATTCTTCCCTTAACTACACCATCTTCTTTTATTATCCACCTAATGCATTCCCCATTTCTGAAAGTCTTGTTTTTTTTAGTATCAAAAACGGCTTCTATATCTTTATCGAGGGGCCTTACCCAACTCTTTTCGTTCTTATACAGCCTCACAGGTAACTGTATGAATTCCTTTATTCGCTTACTGTCATTAGAAACTTCCAATACTTCCATATGCTGCAATTATAACCTTTTAATTATTCAGGTTTTTGATTAGGAAGTTTGATTTTAAATGTGGTACCCTTCTTTTCTGCACTATTTATTTTAATTGATCCTCCTAGCTTGTCAATGGCGTTTTTTACAATATACAAACCGATTCCGGAACCTTCCGATGATTCAGTAGCCCGGTAGAACATATCAAAAATTTTGGGTAGCGTATGCTCCGAAATGCCGATGCCGTTATCTATGATCATGATTTCGGCGGAAGCGCTGGAAATCACAATGTTGAGTTTTATAAAACTGTCATCCTTATTTGGGTCCACATATTTAATAGCATTTGAAATAAGGTTTCTAAAAAT
>JBCDHA010000474.1:0-3654 GCA_038750705.1 Bacteroidota bacterium | reverse complement strand
ATTTCTGAGATCTTCAAATCATATTTGGCCCGGTCGCGATTATTTTTTGCGTTTATAAGATTTACCTGGGCCTGTCTAAAATCTATGGCATTGATCTGCCCCAGGCCATATTGTCGCTTTGTACGCTCAAAGTTAGCCTGGTTGGTAAGCACATTTTTAGTTTCCGCCTGTAATGTAAAGATGTTGTTTTTATAAAGTTCGTGCGCGTTATAAATGTCCGTTTTCACTTGGGCATTTACCCTTTCCAATTCAATCTGTCTGTTCAATACATTCACCCTTCCCGTCTCTATTCGGGTTCGCCGGGCGCCGCCATCAAAAATATTCCACGACAAATTTATACCCAGGTTGTAACCATGGGTTTCGTTTGACAATGCAAAGCTTGTAGGTGGGTTTTGATTTTCATTCCAGTTGTAAGAACCGTTACCTGTTACTTTTGGCAAAAATTGAGCCCTGTTTATTTGGATGTCCAACTCGCTCAGAAGTATATTTTGATTCGCCAGTATCATTTCAATGTTATTGGTCATGGCTAAATCCAAGATCTGTTGCTCGTCTAAATAAGAGGAAAATACTACCGTGGTGTCTACAACTATGTTGGCGTTAGGCGCCTGGCCCAGTAAAAGATTAAGGCTCCGCTTCAGGTTTTGTAGTTGGCTAAGCTCTGATGCATAGGAGATACTATCGTTATTCAGGTCTACTTGCGCATTAAGTTCGTCCAGCTTCGTTCCCTGCCCATACTTTAACCCTCTTTTGGCGCGGTCCAGCCTGTCGGCAGAGTTTTCTATATTAACCAATAAATTAGTCACTACCTGGCTTTGAAAGGCTACATCGTAGAAGGTTTCATAAATGGAAACAATTGTATTTTCTATTTCCTGGCGGTTTCTCAGTTGTTCCAATTGAAGATTTTCACCTTGCTGTTGTACCGTAAATTTGCGCTCAAACCCATCGAAAAGGGTGTATTCTGCTGTTACTGAGGCGTTGTAAGATTCTGTTTCGGCCCCATTAATTGTGATTTCCGACCCATCGTTAAAGCTTACACTCTGATTTTCATTGGCGTAGCTTAAACCCCCTGCTGCCGTAACGGTAGGCAGATAGCCGCTATTTAAGGTGCTGTTTTCAATGGCGGCTATCTCCACATCGTTTTTTGATATTCTTAAGTCATAGTTACTTTCAAGAGCGATATTGATAGCATCCTCCAGCTTTAGCAGATCCTGTGCTATTAAGTCCGAGGCCGTAGGAAAAAGAAAAAAGAGAAGTAATAAGTTATAATTGTTCATGGTTCATGGTAAGTTCTTTGATCGCGCGCTCTACAGATTCCCGTTCCGGCTTGGTGCCCGTCATCAGATACTTAAAATTAACTTTGATACTGTTTGAAAAAGCGAGGAACACCGGTAAGATAAAGAGTGTCATAAATGTGGCTATGGCAATACCGTAAGCGATGGATATAGCCATGGGAATTAAGAATTGAGCCTGGAAACTTTTTTCTAATATCAAGGGCGCCAGACCGGCTATGGTGGTAATGGAGGTCAGGAAAATGGCTCTGAACCTTGACCTGCCGGTTTCATACAGCGCTTCTTCAAACTTAAGCCCTTCTTTGAGGAAGCTATTGAACTTACCTGTAAAGACCAGCCCGTCATTGACCACAATACCTAATAACGCCACTACACCCAGCATGGAAAGCACGTTTACAGGAAAACCATGAATCCAATGGCCCAGCGCTACACCAATAATACCCAATGGTATTAAAGCCAATAAAATAAAAGGTTGGCTATATGATCTAAAGGCAAATACAATAACCACGTAAATAAGAAATACTACCGCAGGTAGTACTTTACCCGCCGACGCAGCGATCTTGCCGACTTCCCGGTTTTGACCTTCAAAGCTGACAGTTATGCCAGGGTATTTTTCTTCAATTTCCGGTGCCACCTCTGTTCTTAACTTCTGCATTACACTGGCAGCGCTTTCCTTGGGGTTAACCATATCGGCGTCTATGGTAACCTCGCGTATGCCATCCAGGTGATTGATGGCTACATCTCCGCGCTCAATATTGTAAGTGGCGATTTCTGAAAGGGGTACCCTCCCGTTTTGTGTTACAATTTCTATATCATTAATGTCATTCAGGCTGGATCTGTTCTGCTTCGCATACCGCACCCAAACTTTAACTTCATTTTCTCCTCGCTGTAGCCGTTGTGCTTCGTTGCCAAAAAAAGCGTTTCTCACTTGCCTCATAACATCGTTGAGCGAGAGCCCGAGAAGTTGGGCGTTGTCTTTAAGCGTCAGATTTATTTCTTTTATTCCTTTTGGGCTGCTGTCAACGATATCCTTCACTTTAGAATTGCTCCTCAACTCCTCATAAATGAGTTGTTTTGCTTCGTTCAGTTTCTCAATATTTTTACCCTGCAGTGAAACGGATACCGGGCTGCCACCAATATTAGCTCCGGAGTTGAAACTCAGCTTTTCCACTCCGGGCAGTTCCCCCACCTGCTGCCTGATGAGATCTGTAATTTCCGGCGAGGAGAGGTCGCGCGTTTCTCCGGGAGACAAATTCACAATTACCGTGGCTTTGGAACTACCCGGGCCTACCTTTTTCAGCACGTTTAGAATATGTGGGTTGCCTTCCAGGTTGGCTCCAAGCTTTTGATTTACCTTCCAGGTGCTGTTTTGAACATGCGCTGCCGCAGAATCTGTAATGGCTTCATTCGTACCCTTGGGTGTCTCCAAATCTATAACCACCTGATCACTTGCGTTAGCTGGAAAGAAAGTTACTACTACCACACCTGATGCAAAAGCGGCTATGGTAACAACGAAAAAGAAGGTGGCTATAGAAAAAGTCAAAAACTTATGACGTAGCGCAAATTTAAACGCAGGACTATAGAGCCTGTCCTTCATGTAGTTCATAATTTTATCGCCATATATATTTATTTTATAGAGTTTGGCTCTATCCGTAAGGTCCCTGGAGTGTGCGAGGTGGGCAGGCAATATAAGTAGTGCCTCTATCAATGAAATGCCGAGTGTAAGTGTTACTACGGTCGCAATATCACTGAAAAAAGCGCCGATGTTTCCTTCAAGAAAATAAAAAACGGCAAAAGCCAATATAGTAGTGGTAATAGCCGAAAGTATGGGTGTAAGTACTTCCAGAGTGCCCATCACGGCCGACTTGACAGCCGAATATCCAGCTTCGTATTTAGCGTAAATGTTTTCGGCAATGACAATACCATCATCCACCAGAATACCAATAACTATGATCATCCCAAACAGCGAAAGCATGTTGATGGTTACCCCAAACTGGCTTAAGACCACAAACATCCCTAAGAAAGAAATCGGTAATCCAAACGCTACCCAAATGGCCAGGTTGGGCCTCAAAAAGATGGATAGCAGGAGAAATACCAGGAACATCCCTATTACAGCGTTTTCCAAGAGCAGGGATATCCTCCCTTTCAGCACCAGAGAAGTGTCAAAGGTCACTATGAGCTCTATATTATCCTCTTTTTTATTGTAATGACTTATGTATTCCTTAACCCTGTCGGCTGTTTTTATCAGGTCTTCATTGTTGGTATTGGTAATGCCAACTTGAATGGATTGTTTGCCATTGTAGTATATCCTATCCGGCGTTTCGCTGAATCTATCACTGATGGTGGCTACATCTCTTAAGTATAT
>JBCDHA010000473.1:0-3667 GCA_038750705.1 Bacteroidota bacterium | reverse complement strand
GGTCAAATCTTGCTGGCCCTACTTCCACTCTTTGTGGATAGCAGGTTTATTAATAGGGAGCGATCCGATTCGCTAAACCTAATTTATGATGTATTGAAAAAGATCGATGATCTTATGGAGGAACCCGACGCCGGTCTTTGGGAATTTCGAACACTTAGCCAGTTTCACTCCTATACTTATCTTTTTCACTGGGCCGGCGCTGCAGCGGCCCGGAAGATTGGGCAAACGTTTAAAGATGATAAGATCTATAAACTAGCGGATCGGCTAATGAAAGAGTCGTCGGCAAAAATAGAAGCGTGTTATGATCAGAATCGCAAGGTGTACACCCAGGCTATTGGCACACCTAATCTGGATGCCAGCGACCTCCAACTGATCATGATGAATTACCTTGATCATGACTCTCAAAAAACCCGAGACCACCTGGCGGCCCTTGAAAAAGACCTGAAGTCAAAAGAGGGTCTTTTTTATCGCTATAAGCACAAAGATGACTTTGGGTCACCGGAAACCACTTTCCTCATTTGTGCCTTCTGGTATGTAGAAGCTCTGACTTGTGTAGGAAGAATAGATGAAGCCATAAAAACTTTTGAAAACCTATTGGGTTACAGCAATCATCTCGGTTTGTTAAGCGAAGATGTAGATGCTTCTAACGGCAGCATGTGGGGAAATTTTCCGCAGGCATACAGCCATGTAGGATTGGTGAACGCCGCTTATCGAATTAATAAAAAGCTGGACCGCCCTAATTTCATTTAGAATGAAGATCAATCAGTAACTTTCGTACTGCTGCAGGGTCTTTAATGCTGAATCTAGCCGCAGAATGCACGTCACCCACTTTAATAGTGTAAGCGGAATCAGGCATGGCCTTAAAAGTATCTTCGTCCGTGGCATCGTCTCCTATTGCTATTATAAAGTCAGGGTCCATTGCTGTGAGCCACCTGCCGGCCGTCTTGCCTTTGTTCACTTCCAGATTTTTAATTTCTACCACCATGTTACCCTCTAAGACCTGTAAGTTCATATTGACAGCAAGGTATTTAAGGTGACTTATGATCTCCCTGGAACGCAATTCTCCAAGACCTGTTTCCACCTTCCTGTAATGCCACACTATAGAGTAGTCCTTTTCCTCTATAAATGAGCCGGGTGTTTTATTCACGTAGATATCAAGAACCGGCCTAATGTCATCTTTCCAGCTGTTATCCAGGTTATCGCTGGTGGCCCAATCCTCTCCCCTTTTTTTGATCCATACGCCGTGCTCTGCTACAAATTCCAGGTCATAATTTCCCAGCCACTCCTGCAGCGTGGTTCTGTCACGTCCGCTAATGACTACTACATCCGTGTTTTGCTGCTTAGTAAGTTCTTTAATAATATCATGTAGTTCCTGGTCCGGCTTTGCCTCTTTTGGATCCGCTGTAAAGGGGGCAAGCGTTCCGTCATAGTCCAAGAACAGCAGTCGCTTCTTCGCTTTCGTATAACTATTTATCAACTTCTCCTGAGTCTTCTTATCGAGTACTTTTGTGGTCATCTTTTGCTGTTTGTCAAAAACATCATGAAGTCGCTGCATGAACAGATTAACCCAGTGATGGATATTATATCTTTTCAATGAAGCTTGCATGATTTCCATATGGCGCATTTGCTCCTCCTCCGTCATTTCCAAAGCTCGCTTTATTGCATCCCGAACCTGGTGTTTATCGTTAGGATTTACAATGATGGCCTCCGATAGTTCTTTGGAAGCGCCAGCCATTTCACTAAGTATAAGTACCCCTCGCTTATCCAACTTGCTGGCAACGAATTCTTTACAAACCAGGTTCATGCCATCACGCATAGGTGTTACCAAGGCTACATCAGCCATTCTGTAAAAAGCAGATAAGTCATTCAAAGGGAATGACCGGTAAAAGTAGTGAATGGGTGTCCAGTTTACCGAGCCATACTTGCCATTAATTCTCCCCACCAGTAAATCCACTTCTTCTTTTAAATCCCGGTATTGGTCCACGGTATCACGCGATGGCACCACGACCATCATCAGAGACACTTTACCCACATACTGAGGGTATTTATCCAAAAACAAATCAAATATTTCAAGGCGTGCGGGAATACCTTTTGAATAATCCAGCCGATCAATGGAAAGCATAAGTTTCTGGCCTCCCAACGAAGTACGGTACTTCACCTCTCTGCTGAGCGTTTCCGGCGAAGCGGAGGAGTTTGCATACTTGTCATAATCAATGCCCATAGGGAAAGAGTCTACCTCTACTGTCCGGCCGTCTTTGTTCAGCTCCCCGTGCTGGTTACTAATAAAGCAGATTCTGCTTACAGCACTTAAAAAGTGGCGCATATCGTCATAGGTATGAAAGCCGATGAGGTCAGAACCTAACACACCATCAAGCAATTGCCGTCTCCATGGTAGTAATCGAAAAACTTCAAATGAAGGGAATGGGATATGTAAAAAGAATCCGATACTGACCTCGGGAAGCCGTTCCCTTATCAATCCCGGTAATAATAGAAGCTGATAGTCATGGATCCATATGGTATCATCAGCATTAGCCGCGGCAACGACCTCTTCACAAAACTTTTGATTTACCTTTTCATAAGCTTGCCAGTATGACTTTTTATGAAGCGCATTCTGATTGAAATAGTGGAATGTAGGCCATAGTGTTTCGTTGCTAAAACCTTCGTAGTATAGCTCTATTTCCTCCTCTGTTAAACTAACAGGCTTCATATTCTCCGCCTTTAGCTCTTCAGAGGCCTCCTTTTCCTGTTCTTTAGAATCAAAGTGGAACCCCGGCCAACCTATCCAAATGTTGTCTCCTTGCTTATAAACTGAGCCCAGCCCGGTAGCTAAACCACCTTCACTGGGCTTGTACACTAAATTTCCGTTTTCATTTTGTATTACTCTAACCGGAAGTCTGTTAGAGACTATAATGGTTCTTCCCATAGTATCTTGAAGATACCAAAAGTGAACCTTAATACAAGATTGACTATATTATTTGATCTTGATTTTTACTCTTTTAATCTGCCATACGAAATTTGAAAGGCACTTTTTTCCCATCTCCGCTAATTATAACGGTCAAGTCCCGGTCGTTCAGCTCATACATAATCTCTTTAGGAAAATCATGTTTTGGGTTACTGGACTTAAAACTTCTCGCCCCGGTGATATCGATTTTGAAATAGACCGGTCCCGGGTTATGGGCTACCACAGAGCCATAATACAAATCATTATTTCGTACGGCAATTGATAATTCTTCGATAAAAACCGTATCAGATCCCTGCAGGGTTATGCCCACACCTTTAAGGCTGTCACCCTCTCTTTCCCAGGTTTCATAGGCCCTACGACCAATTTTGACATCGGTTCTTTCCCAGGTTTTACAGAGCCAGGAAAGCTTATCGATTTGATGAGTTGCATTAGTGGCCTGTCCAAAGCTAATGAGTGACAGGAGCATAAACATAGCCAAGGCAAATTGTGTCTTCATAGCGTTTTTTACTGCTAAGTAAGCTATGCTCAAATACTATGTATTGTAAAAAAGCGACAGCCTACTTCTTTAGAAAAAAATTCGCCATGTTTTTCTCTTCAAACAGGTACTTAGATGGGTCCTCACCCGTAAACTCCTTAAAGTCTTTTATGAAATGGCTTTGATCAAAAAAACCGCTATCCAAGGCAATCTGTATCCAGCTATTATCT
>JBCDHA010000472.1:0-3678 GCA_038750705.1 Bacteroidota bacterium | reverse complement strand
GTTCCGAATACCCAAATGGACCGCTTTATTTCTTTTTTCGTGTACCACTTAACGAAGTAATAGGCTTTTACTTCAAAAAAGAGATCGCTATTATAATTCTGGTGACTTCTGCTTAATCGGTTAGGAGAATCATACCACTTGAGCAGTACTTCCCGGAGTTTTTGCATACGTACACCGGCGTGAAGCCACCTAAGCCAAAGTTCAAAGTCCTCGGGCATTTTTGCCTCACTATAACCTCCATATTTATAAAACAATGATTTTCTAAACATGACACTTGGGTGCGCAAAAGGAGCTTCCTGAAAGCGTGCATGGTAGATTTCATCCGGCGAGTTCAGCTCGTTCGTCCATTCGATATGGTGCTTGTACCCCTCTTGGTCAGATGATCCGACATGAACCGTCTGGCATGAGACTAACCCAACATCGGGGTGTTGATTAAGAAAGGCCACTTGTTTTTCTAGACGTTCAGGCAGGCATTCATCGTCTGCATCCATTCGTGCTATATATGCGCCCTGGGCCATCTTCAAACCAAGATTCAATGCTCTAGCGATTCCTGAATGTGATAATGACACAATCCTTAAACGCGTTTCTTTGATCTTGCTTAACAGCCTTAAGGTTTGATCGGTGGAACCATCATTGATAATTACCAATTCCCAGTTCGTAAAAGTTTGTGCCCGAATAGAGTTGACGGCACGTAGAATGGTTTTATCACCATTATGCACAGGTAAAACCACGGAAACTAAAGGCTTACCCACCTCTACCAAGCTCTTTTACAAAGTTTATGAAGGCTTTTCTCTCATCCGAAGAGTTCATGAGGTTCTTCATCGTATTAAAGAAGACTTTGGTCCTTGATGTGGAAATATCTTCTGCGTTTTCAGCCTGGTCTCGGGCATTCAGGGTTTCTTTTTCGGGAGTATCAGCGTCATGCTTTATTTTCTTCTCATCATATAACGGGTCCAGTTCATCTGCCTTTTTAAAGCTTTTTTGAGACCGTTCTTTATACCCAAGCTTTTCTTCTACCAGGCCTTTATTGTTATGAGATATGGCATCATCAGGATCCAGTGCTATGGCCTTTTCATAGTCCTGAAGAGCTCCCTTCAAGTCTCCGTAATAATCCTTGATAAAAGCCCTGCTGGCATAACGGAAGGCTTTCCGAGGTTCTAACTCAACGGCTTTATCCAGATCCTGTAAGGCCCGACCACGTTCCTTAGCAAGATGATAGGCTACACCCCTTTCGCTATAGTAAAAAGCGTTACCAGGCTGCAAATCTATGAGTTGGGTGAAATCCTTGATCGCCAAGTGGAAATTACTCAGTTTGAAATAGGCTTTGGCCCTGTTGTATAAGGCATCAAGATGCGTGGGTTCAAGTTCGATGGCCTGGCCAAGCGCTTTAACTGCCTGATCAAACTTGCTATCCTGGCAAAACTGTAAACCTCTAACGAAATAGTCCTGTGCTGTCTGGTTCATTGATTACTTCTTCCAAATCTCCTTCTTCAACTTCCTCTTTAACCTTTTTAGGTTTTGGTTTCTTTACCTTGGCTGGTTTTACTTCTTTTGATTGCTTAAGAATTTTCATCTTCACATACTTGGTACGTTTTTTCCGCTTGTCTTTTTTCCTGTTGTAGGGTCGGTTGTAGTTAACGGGTTTTACGTGCTTAACAGTAAAGTACTTATTGCGGCTACACCCCTGCCAAATAAAAAATAGAAATAGTAAAAGTATGGGAATTCTCTTCATGCCTACAGAAACGTAAATAAACTGTTTTTATTCAAATTTCAGATCATGCCCGTTTGGCTTTCTCCCATACGGCAGATTGTTTCCCGCCGATGTACCTAAGAAAGCCTCGGTATACAGCCCAGTTCATAAAGGAGAAATAGTAAGGTATAAAAATTGATTTGAATTTGATTTTTCTCCCTTGCAACAAATATCCGAGAAGAGACAGTATGTAAAACAAAACCTGCGCGTACAATAAAATTTCATATATCGCATGTACATTGAAAAGCATAATATTCAAAACCAAAACTAACGGTAGGAGAAGAGGAGTGAGGGTCCATCGGAGAACCCGGTGAGAAACATACTGAAAGGTGACTACACCGTACTTGAACGGATTCAATAAACCTGCCAGTTTAACAACCGATTGAATACCACCGGCGGCTATGCGAACTTTTCGTTTTTCTTCCTCCTTTACCGAGGCAGAACCGGTTTCCATGGCAAATGCATCAGGTTCATAAACCGTGCGATACCCCTTCTCAACTATTCTCATGGAAAGATAAAAATCCTCAATGATGATAGAATGATCCACCTTCTCATAAAGATTCGTTCTTACGGAAAACAATTCGCCGGCTGCTCCAACTACGGTACAAAGCTCAGAATCCATTTTTTTTAAGGCAGACTCGTATTTCCAATAGGCCCCTTCTCCGGAACTCGCCGCATTTTCTTTATCTCCCTGATAAATAGTCTTCTCACCTGCTACTGCTCCAACCTTATCATCCTTGTAGTGCCGGACGAGATTAACCATAGCATCCTCATTTAAATAAGTATTGGCATCACAAAATGCAACAATTGGAGTTTTTACATGATCAATTGCCCGGTTAACCGCGGCAATTTTTCCAGCTCTTTTGTTTTTATGGAATACCTGAATTCCATCATATTTTTCCAGCAGCTCAGCGGAGTTATCATCAGAACCGTCGGTTACAAAGAATATTTCTAACCTATCTTTTGGATAGCGTAGTGAAAGCGTGTTTTTTACTTTCTCGTCAAGCAAATCTGCTTCATTGTAACAGGCAATAATTAAGGTGGCAGCAGGAAGTTCTTCAAAATTAAATTTTGGACGTTCTGAAGATCTGAGCAGACGTTTAATCTTGATAATTATAATCAACAGGATACCATAACCGAGATAAGTGTAAAATATAATAATCAAAGCCAGCCAGAAGGCCAGTACAGTGTAGCTCATATGTACGCAATAAAACGAAATGCAAAGTAAGTAAGAGACGTTAGAAATGTAAGTTTAAATCTCTCTTATTACTTATTCTTTTTAACTTTACCAACTAAAATATAAAAGAGCGCCTTTTGTGCTTACCTATTGGCTTTAATTCGAATGTAAGGTGTTGGCGCTTTTAACAAGAATTGTTTGTAGTAATGGCTAGAACCATTTCCCTCTTAGTTTTCTTTGGGCTGAGTCTTGCTTTTAGCATAGTCGTACATGGCCAAACGGCTCCGGTGTTTGATAGTACTCCTGTAGAGACGGGCACTTATAATAGTGGCTATTTGTATGAAATAACCACTACAGATGCTGAAGATGATGATAGAAGTATATTTTTAAGCTCAGGCTCATTACCAGTTGGTCTAACACTATTGGATAGCGGAGATGGAACGGCTTCAATTTCAGGCACTCCATTAGAAACAGGTAGCTTTCTTTTAGAGTTGACAGTAGAGGAAAACACAGGTGCTCCACCTCAGTCAGACGTCCAATCGTTCACCCTCACCATTAACAAGGCGACTGCTGTTCTTACCTTATCGGATCTGACGCAGACCTATGACGGGTTGGCGAAGCCGGTCAGCGTTACCACAACCCCGGTAGGTTTGACTACGGTGGACATCACCTACGATGGTTTAACCGATGCTCCGACGAATGCGGGGAGCTATGCGGTAGTGGCCACCTTGAACAATGCGAACTATGAAGG
>JBCDHA010000471.1:0-3682 GCA_038750705.1 Bacteroidota bacterium | reverse complement strand
TATTGTATGTTATTAAAGGCTACCATCACATTCAACAAAGAATCGGAACTGTTGGGGTCGCCACCATTTGGTAAAAGCTCGTTATCTGCTCCAAGGGTAAGAACACTTAAGGTTAGGGGTATTCTGTTGAATTCAAACTTTTCATTTACCGGATTGGCGGTAAGTCCGGTCAATTGATTTTGACCAACTTGCTCGAATACGCTTTGAGACCATCCGGTAGGACCTCCATTTATAAATGTAAATGAATTTGTGACCCAATCATTATTCTCACCGGGTTGAGGATCAGCAAAACGAGATCGCCAAAAATATACTGCGCTGTCAGCAGATAAAATTGAGGCTTCCCATTCCGCTAAAACCTTTGCGGTAATGTTTTGTGTTTGTTTAAACGGACTATCAAACGTAATTAATGTATCCAACTCAAATATAAACTCTCGTTCATCTTCAAAAACATTGGACGCCTGAGCCACCAACATTACCTGCTCGGTATTGACTATGCCAAAATCTACCGGAAAAACATTTCTGGTGCCAAATGAAGGGATAAAAACATCGAGTATTCCAGTATTGTTTAACTCATTTAATTCATCAATGGCATTTGTCCCGTCAATTACAACTTGAAATCTGTTATTACCAAAAGCATCTTCAAAAGATTTTCTTACTATAACAGAAAGTGTGTCCTGATAACGGACATCCTGAAAAATACTATCATACTCCAATATTGAGCCATTATTTAGTGTTCGGGTAACGCTTAGAGCAATCGAATCCAGTTGAGTTATACCAAAATTTTTTACTATGGCTTTTAACAGAAATGAATCCGAAGCAGATGTTACCGGCTCATCAGAAAAGGATTCAAGAAATACATCCTCACTCCTTAAACCGTAATCCGGTTTACCAGCTCCGAATAGTCTACCCGCAGGATCGCCAAGTAGTAACATTTGTTGTACCTGTGTGATATTCGTTGGGGACTCACCATTGCGTTCAATATATCTTTTGGCCACCTCCTTTTGTACATCCCCGATTGGCTCGTTTATGAAAGTTGAATCACCAAATGCCACATCATAGAATATATCTGAATATTCCCTTAGTGTACTTTCAAACCCAAAGAAAGTATGGGCTATAAAATGAATGGCACCCTTATTTTCCGCCAAAATCCAATCCTCGCCAAAGAGCACGTTTGCCTGAAAAAACTCGCCGGCGTTGCAGCCATTAACAAGTATAGCCGGGTATCTTCCGGGATTATTGTACCCTTGCGTAACATCAGATACAAATCCAATATCAATATCCGTAACATCCGGTGCAGAATGCCCATAGAAAGTAATTTGCCCTAGTCCTTGATTGACCTCTTCAGCAACATTTATTAGTTGAATGGGGCTACTCAATTGCTTGCCAATGGTGGTTACCTCGCCTCCCAGAAAGTCTGAAATCGCCACATCGGCAAAGCCATCAACATAACTCCGAAAACGAGGAAGCTCACTTTCACGAAGTCCCCCGCTCAAGTGCAATAATTCCTTTCTAAAAAGATCATCAAAAGGCCTGGATTCCATTTCAATAACTTTATTTAAATAGAACAGTACCTCTTCGCTGGATTTAGCCGGCAAGCGACCCACAGATACCGCCGGTTCAAACTGGGTGTCTGCCAGGCCTGCGGTAAAAGCAATGTCAGAACCCGGAAAACCGGCCGGTGGCACTAAATCCCGAATTTGAAAAGTTTCACCTATCTCTGTCTTTGTTACAGAAATGAATCCCTCAGTGTTTCGATGGAAATTAATTTGTGGACTAAGTCCTTTACCGATAAGAAACAAGTAATCAGGGCTGCCATTTTCAACCATGAACTCCATGAAATTATAAATGGCCCTTGGGCTTGTTTCACCAAAATTGAACTGATTATAAAGTTGATCCATATCCACAACAAGAGTGTCAAAACCTCCACCATCCTGACTAGCGCGGTAATCCGCGTAAGCTTTAACCGGGTTAGTTACAGCTCCCGCCGGCTGCATGAGCAGTTTATTGCTAATAATAATATAATCCGAAGAGGAGGGATCAAGTTGCCTTAGAGGTGTTTCCCGGATAGACGGCGTTGCAAAACCCCCGCCGTTGTTTAGATACAAGGTGCGCGATACACTGCTATTATTAAGAATTAAGTCTGCATCACTTCCGGAAAGGTTAAACCCCACACGTATCGGATTACCAGGGTCGGTGATATCATAAAACCCACTATTTGATAGCACATTGCTGACTTCCAGGTAGGATTCACCACCTGGATTACTTTCCGGATAAAACGTTTTGTTAGTATTGGCTGCATCAAATTGTTGTGGGTAAGTCAAGCTGATATAGGAAGTACTCAACAAGTCGTTACCGCCATTGAGACCAAGCGCAGTGACTCTAACTGCCATAGTGCCTGATGTGAGGTCGACATCACTCCATTGCAAGTCTGAAGAAAACAACGCGGTATTAAAACCGGTAAATGTAATTGTACCTAATGACCGCAGTGAAAACAAATCAGTGCCTACTAGTACTTCTGCTATATGATCTAAGTTATCCCTCCCCACCAAGAATACCTCCAACTGAGGCACTCCTTCGGACTGCGCTGCCGAAGTTATGTTTTCTACAGTGAAATCCTGGAATTCATTTTCTTGTATGGCCGGGCTGGTCCAGCCCTCACCCACATCGAAGTACGTAAATTTAACGACTTCGTCAACTGCAAAGCCCACACCCTGAGAGTAAGTATCTATTTTCAGATCCAAAATGCTCTCATTATGTGAAGCTTCGGCGGCAAGTCCACTAACGTTATTTCCTGAAAATGATGACATTCTTTTCCCATCGCCCGGTGTGAGCAGGAAGGTTAGAAAGTAAGCTGAGGAATCACTGAATAGGTTATAAAACGAATGGGGCTGAGAAGAAGAGGGTTGGTATAAATCTGCATCCAGCGTTCCGTCATTTCGAACACCATAAAACTCAATGAAATCCGTAGTATTAAAAACAGCATCCCCCTCGCCCTCTACGTAAATTGAAATCTCTTCTCCCCGGTGAAACATTTGAATCCTTCCCGGATCAACAGACATAGGAAATCCGGCATTCTCAAGATCGCTGAATGCAATACGATAAATACCATCTTCGGCTACACTAACCTTAAAATACTGTTTATTATAATCGATCCATTCATTGCCGTAAGGCTGAGCTGCCGCACTAAGCGCAGCTCCCAATAAAATAAGAAGTATGAGTAAAGGCCTCAATTAAATCCCCCTTTTAATGAAAATACGTTGCTGTAAAGTGACTCCGACTGGTCTCCTATGTCTGTAAGGGCATAATCTATGGTAACGCTCTTAATTCGAAAACCCAAACCAAAATTTGGCTGATATGTACGGTAAGTTGAGTTGTCAAAATCCTTTACTTCCTGAATATCGCCAATCCCAAACCTGAGGAAAACGGTGTTTTTGTAATCAGTCTCTAAACCAAAAGCAGGATCTACCGAAGCAAACTTCGATTTCCATAATACGTTGCGTTCACCGTCGAATGTGGTAACAAAGTCTAAAGCCAATAAAGCTCCGAAATTCTTATGAACTTGAAAGTACCTCGCTATACCTACAACGGCCTTGGGTAAGGTGACTTCAACAGAATTATCGGGGATCTCGTTATTGGTTTGGGTGAAGATATCCACTATTTGATCGGCATTATGATTCCATGC
>JBCDHA010000470.1:0-3704 GCA_038750705.1 Bacteroidota bacterium | reverse complement strand
CTCGGATCAGGTCATTATTACTTCTCCTGCTGTGGTATCGGGAAATACTTCTCCCGAACTTTTGGCTACAATAATAAATTTAGGCGCTACAACGCTCACAGAATTGGATATTACTTATGTAGTGGATGATCAAGATTCGGTGAGCTCTATTGTGAATACGGAGATACCCGCAGGCGGTTTCTACGAGTTTGTCGATCAGCTTCCAACGCTTGAAATAGGAACACACCGGCTGTACTTTGCTGTGGAGACAACAGACATCAATGGCGATACCACAAATGTTAATACGAGTCTTTTCTTTGAAATAAATAATAACGCAGATATTGTTCCTTTTAAGGAATTATTCACATCTGAAAATTCCAATTGGGTAGTTGGAAACCCCGATAATGAAATAAGTTGGGTAATAAACGAAGGTGTGGCTTCAATAGACTTAAGTATGTATGAGTCTATTGGAGAAAAAGACTGGTTAGCTGGTCCGATCATAGATCTGACCCATATCAATAACGCCACCTTGAACTTTGACTACTCTTATTCATATGAAAGCCAGAAAAATGACGGGCTTGCGGTGTTGGTATCAAATGATAAAGGAGATAGTTACTCTGCTACATCATTCGATAATAGAGGCGCTGAGCTAAAAAGCGGTGTATTCCTCGATGCTCGTTCCACCACCGAGTATAGAAATGTCTCCATCCCGTTAGATACCTACCTTGGAGAATCAGAGGTTAGAGTAGCCTTTGTTTCAACCAATGACAACGGCGATCCCATTTTCGTCGATAATATTCAGGTATTTACAACCGATCTGTTTCTGGATGCCGAAAACTCGATATTTCCGAACCCCACGGTAAACGGAAAATTCAATGTTCGATTCACATTAGATCAACGTGAACTCGTAAAGGTGGCCCTCTTCGATGCATTGGGTCATTCAGTGTTAGAGACGGAATTACCCAATACGTTAAATCAGACGTATACCTTTGATATTGCCAACCAGGCGCAGGGGCTTTACTTCATTCAGGTAAGCGGTGAGTCCTTCTCCTATGTAAGACGAGTGCTGAAAGGCGATTAATAATTTCTGTGCAACGGGAATTCAATTATATTTGGACGGAATAGAATCATCCTACATGTCAAAAAAGAAGGTAGCTATTATTTACGGGGGTAAATCCGTTGAGCATGAAATTTCCATAAATTCAGCACGCAACATATTTCAATATATTGATAAATCTGTTTTCGAAGTTTCTCTTATTGGAATCTCTAAAGAAGGCCACTGGCACTTTATGAATGAGGTAACCGGTAACTTTTCCAACTCGGAAATTTTAACGTTACAATTAAATTCCGGTTCAGCTACTTTTTCCAGCCAACGTCAGCAGGTAACCCCGAACATTGTCTTCCCGGTTCTACACGGCACTGATGGTGAAGATGGCAGCATACAAGGGCTTTTACAAACTATTGATCTACCTTTCGCCGGGAGTGGAGTATTAGGTTCGGCGGTGTCCATGAGCAAATTGGCATCGAAGCGACTTTTAAAAGCCGCCGACATTCCAACAAGCAAGTTTATCACCTATACATATCAGCAGAAGGATCTGATTTCCTTTCATGACATACAAAAGCAGCTTGGACTGCCTTTTATGGTTAAAGCGGCTAACCTGGGCTCATCTGTGGGCGTGGTTAAGGTGAATAACGAACAAGATTTTGAATATGCACTGGAAGAGTGCTTCAGGTTTGACACCGTACTTTTGTTCGAGCAGTACATACAGGGGAGAGAGCTGGAGTGCTCCGTGATGGGAAATGACAACCAAATAAGAGCTTCTCTGCCTGCGGAAATAGTAATTAGTCCTGCTTATGAATTCTATACCTATAAGGCCAAATACCAAGATCCAAATGCTGTTGAGCTAAAAGTACCTGCCGATATACCGGAGGATATTACTTCAAAAATCAGAAACCTATCCATCCACGCTTATCAGGCGCTGCATTGTGAAGATTTTGCTCGAGTTGATCTCTTTTTGACCAAAGAAGGAAAGATATTTATTAACGAAATAAATACCATCCCTGGCTTCACTAATTCAAGTATGTTTCCCATGATGTGGCAGGAACAAGGCATTTCCTTTACCGATTTAATCACAGCAATTATCGAAAGTTCATTTCAAAAATTTGAAGAATCTAAGCGACTTCAAAAAGACTTCGCTAAGCGATAATATGAATTTACCTATGTTTGCTTCCATTACTGAAATCGACAGATGAAACTATTTCCTGATACTTTAAAAGGGCTTTTACTTCACCTATTCATTGTTATGTTACTGGCCATAAGCGGCACTTTGATCTTTTTCTATGTATACCTCCCGTATACAACAAACCATGGGGAGACCATAACAGTGCCCAACTTATACGGAATGAAACTGGATGAAATGGAAGACTTTCTTAACAAACGCGACCTAAGGTATGAAATTAACGACAGTACTTATTCAGATGAATACGATCCTTTGACGATATTAAAACAATACCCTAAGGCCGGATCAAAAGTAAAGCAAAACAGAAAGGTCTTTATTTCTGTAAATCGGGTGACACCCCCAACCGTTCCGATGCCCAAACTGCTGGATAGGTCACTGAGAAATGCTGAAGCCGTATTAAAGAGTAATGAATTAAAACTTGGAACGATCACCTACATACCAAGCCAGTTTTTGAATTTGGTCCTTGAAATGAAAATGAATGATGAACCGCTTAATGAGGGAGACCTCGTATCCAAGGGATCAGTGATCGATTTGTTTGTAGGAAGTGGTGGAGATTCACCAGTACGGGATGTACCGGATTTAATAGGTTTACCTTTGGATGAAGCAGAAACTTATCTCCGGGGTAGGGATTTACAAATCGGTATAATTGAAGTACTATCGGATACTACAGGCGAATATGTTTTCGTTATCCGTCAAAACCCTGCGGAGGGTAAACAAGCACGACTTGGAGATCTAATTGATTTGTGGATAGTACCAGAAACGGACTCTTTATATCAACAATTTCTTATAGCACGGAAAGAAGCCGAAGAAGAATCGGAATGAGATCAATTGCTTTTTTGCTAATCATATGTCCGGGGTTCCTTTTTGGACAGCTAACCGTCGAGCCAATTCCCAGGCCGTCTCATAAAGCCCCCAAAAATTCTCGTACTCAAAGTCAAGATCCACTCTCCTTACCTTTTTGGGATGATTTTTCATTTACACAAAATGTACCCAGCGACTCCCTATGGCAAGACAGTGATAATGTGAGAATAAGTGAAGATGTGGGCGTTGCTGCACCTAGCATTAATGTGGCTTCTTTTGATGGCTTAACTGCTACAGGAATTTCTTACAGCGCCAACTCAGACTCACAGGGCGAAACAGATGTGCTTACCTCCTGCCCCATCCTTCTGGGTAGTTTAGGCATTTCAGATGACGTGTACCTGAGTTTCTTCTACCAGTTTGGCGGGGCAGGCGATGTACCTGAAGAAAATCAGGGCGATTCGATAGTTCTTGAATTCCTTTCCATTACCCCTGACACCACATTTTGGGAACAGATATGGCCGACCAACAGTGGAGAACTCAACCGAACAGGTGAGTTCGTGCAAGATATCATAAGACTGGATGATGATTCATATTTCTCCGATGAATTCCAATTTCGATTCAGGTCGTTTGGGCGGCAGTCCGGATTGTGGGATACCTGGAATGTAGATTATGTGTACATGAATG
>JBCDHA010000469.1:0-3705 GCA_038750705.1 Bacteroidota bacterium | reverse complement strand
CATAGCCCCATGAGGAAAAGCAGCAGTGCAAAGTTGATAAGTATGAGTTTGATCTTCATGAAGTCATGATTTAATTTAATACTATCAGGCGCTGGGCACCATATGGGAAGCGATCATTAAAATGATCAGTGCCTTGAACAATGCTTCCTTTCTAAAGGCAAGCAACAGGATAAGCAAGAATCCAAGGAATCCTAAAATGAAAGCGGGGTTGGTCATCATTCCCCTGATCGGTCCTTCCAGGATCTCTAATTTTACACCGAGTCGTACAAAGGGGTAAAAGAACAAGATTGAGGTGAAGATCCAGAGCATGATCTTATTGGGCGTCTCCGAATACTTGACATAATAGATTAATACGATAAGAATAAATAGGGCCAAAGCAGCGGAGGCCGAAACATTTCTTAAAACGAATCCCAGATCTCTCCCCACAACCGGCAGCATAAACAAGACAAAAGCAATCGAAGAACTGATCAGTAGCCACAGGTGGACTGCGCTGGGCTTGTCATCACTCGTATAGCGAATCCAGGTAAGTGAGAACATATATATGCCAACCAGTATAATTGAAAAAACGAAGAAGATAATCCCAACTGAACTTTCATTTCCCATTAGCAGAGAGGAGTAATTAAATACCAGTCCAAATCCAATAAGTAGCAGGGCTGTCTTTTCTATTATCTTTTTGTTTTCTCGAATTAAGTAAATGATCAAATGATCCCTCATCGCTGAACCGAACCGATAGAAATAGATGGAAAGGGTGGGAAACAGTAAAATCGTAGTGATCACGGCAAAGTAGAGTAGAAAACTTGCTCCGGGTAGATGAAGCATCTTGAAGCATAGACCTGCAATAAAAACAATTATAGCAATGCTCACCAATATAGTAGCTCCTCTTCCCCTGGCCTCTCTAAACACGAGTACGCTTTGTACGGATCCGAGAATCAGCGTAGCGCCTGTAACCACCAGATGCGCCACCAGCAATACACCAGCCCCTTGCAAGTGCAGTAATTTGAATAAAGTAGCTAGTGCAAGCAGACCCACTGAAATCACTGCAAAAACCCTTACGTAGCTGTACTTTTTCCCTAATGTTTCCATAACTGTCCGTTGAACATCCCTGAAGTGGTGCTTAGGTATTTGATTTTTAACTTCCGTCCAGGCGTCCTGAAAACTGTATCCTTTGTCCATGTGCAATTCCACATCACAAATCATGTGATCCAGGAGTTCAGCCTTCAGTGGTTCAAAAGTGATTCCCTTAACCTCCAATTCTTCGGTGATCGTCTTGAGTTGTTGTTGGTTTAAATAGCCCATGCGCTTAAACTGGATCCCGGTTTATGCTCCATGATAGTGCGCATTAGCTCGATGAATCGCGTGAGCTCGGCGACCTTCTCTTTGGCAGTTTCATTGCCCGATTTTGTGAGTGAATAGTACTTTCGGGCTCGCCCGTCAACTACTTTTAATGTAGTGGTAAGTAACCCATCCTTTTCAAGCTTGTAAAGAATAGGATAGAGCGCTCCATACGTCAGCGAAATCTCCCCGTCCGTAAGTTCTTTGACGCGCTGAGTTATCTCGTATCCATACATACGGTGCTCATTAAGCAGCTTCAACACTATGGTTTTGATGGTTCCTTTTATGTACTCCTGAGATTTCATAATATATAATTTACTTAAATATATAAATAAATGATTATAATCGCAGTGATTAGTAGTATTTAACTCATCAAAAAACTATTTCAGACGGAAATTAGTGGGGTAGGAAAAAACTGTCAGTGGCTTTTTTCACTCAGTTCAAAACTGAATTCGGCAGAGTTTTGGTAAACATCCGTGGCAGTCAGTTTAAGATGGATAGCTCCCTTCGTATTCCATTTCCCGCTCAAACGTAGTTTTTCACTATCAAAAGACATCCATTGGGGAATTTCAGAACCATCTTTCAGGGATAGTTTAAAGGTCAGTTGCTCTTGATCCACATCTTTGAATACATCTTGAGGAAAAGTCAATTGAAATATCTCGTTGTATTTCATAGAAGCTTCCATTTGGGTATTGTAGGCATAGGGACGAAACACGGACTTCGTGCTAACCTAATAAATGTCAGAATCATAAACCTCCTGCCCATTTTTTTGAGTTACGTTCGTTCGGCTGAAAAAGAGGAATTGATTATCCGGTGAAACAAAGGGACGCTGTTCAATTTCTTTACTGTTGATTAAGGTATCCAGCCCGTCAGGAGGCGTCCATGAGCCATCTTTTGTGCGATAACTGACGTACAAGTCATGCTTAGAGGCGAATTCTCTTCTCCAGGATTGAATAATAATGTAGTCTTCATTAGGGGACAGAAATAAGCTTTCTTCATCAGCTTCAGAACTTAATACCTCTGATTTTTGAACCGCGGAGTATGTACCTGACTCGAGTTGCGTATGGTAGATATCACCACAACATTGGTATTGATCGTCTCGATTGGAAGTGAAGTAAAACAGCCCATTCCTCGATAGTCCATGTCCGGCTTCTCTCGAGGAGGAGTTGAAAATAGAATCCATAGGTTGCGGTTCAATCGCCCGGTGGTCGTGATACTTCGCTACCCATAGATCTGCTGCGGCATCACCCACTGATTTGACGAAATAGAGTTCATCCCCGGAAGGAGAGAACATCGGGAAAAAGGTATTGATATTGTCAGGGAGAAATGATCTATCCGGAGAGGTCCATTTTCCATTTGCGTTGCGCATAAGATAAATACAAGTTTCTTCAGGGTTTGATTCATGGGCTACACCAAAGGCCATGCTCTTAACGTCTGAAGAAAGGGTAAACCCCAGATCGAACCTGCCTTCAACCGACACCATGCCTTTCCCGAAAATTTTTGGGATACGGTCAGGAGCTTCCTGACCTAGGTAATTAATACCTGGTGCTTCCTTGGGTTGCTCGGTTGAACATGAGAGAGACCAGAGTAGAAAACAGAGTATAAAAGTGTATCGATTCATAGTAAGGTTGATTCGTGGATACTCTGTACTGTTACCTTCGCGTTTGTAGCAATTCTGAATCCTAAGTCATCAATTTTGAAGGAGAAGGGATGGCTTCTTCGTCTCGTAGTAGCCATAACGCTCCTTTCCTGGTCACACCAGCCACCACCGCGAAAAACACGGTATGTTCCGTAAGCGGTTTCGTCATAGATATCTGAGCACCATTCCCAAACGTTTCCTAACATGTCATAAAGCCCCCAAGGGTTGGGTTTCTTTTGCCCAACCTCCCGGGTCCTATGATTAGAATTGTCTTTATACCAGGCCACTTCGTTCAATTCACCGTACCTAACGCCCTTGATTCCGGCCTGACAAGCATATTGCCATTCCGCTTCCGTGGGAAGTCGAAATCCATTGGCGGTAAAATTTAGGTTTACTTTCTCCTTTACTAAATCAATCCCATAATACGTATCCCGTCCTAAACGTTGGGATAGCGCATTACAAAAGTTCACAGCTTGAATCCAAGACACGGTTTCAACCGGTAAATGGCGACCTTTTATGGTGGAAGGATTCTCATTGATTACGGCTTCATAAATTTCCTGAGTTACCGGGAATTTGCAGAGTTCAAATGAGTCTATATCCACTGACCAGGTGGTTTTGGTTCGGTCATCCCTCATGTCGACCGATCCTTTTGGAATGGTCACGAATAGGTCATTTACGATGGCTATATCCAATTTTGATGTGATAATTTTAGGGGTGCGATGATGGATAAAAAT
>JBCDHA010000468.1:0-3707 GCA_038750705.1 Bacteroidota bacterium | reverse complement strand
AATTTCATGGTGGAAAGGTCCGGTGAACATGAGAATGAGTTTGATATCAAGGCGCGGGCAATGATGCCACTGGTGGATATAGCTCGGGTGCTTTCGCTGGATCATGGCTGGCTTGAAGAAACAAACACTATGAAACGTTACGCTTTTCTCGCCGATAGTGAGCCAAAGAAAAAGGAGCTCTACCTTCAGGCTGCGGAAGCTTATGAGTACTTAATGCGTTTTCGTGCACAGCATGCATTTAAATATGGTGGTTCTGGCCGATATGTTAGTATTAATAAGCTCAATAAACTGGATAGACAGATCCTCAGAAACACTTTCGAACCCATAGATCGCCTGCAAAAGATGTTGGAAGTGCGCTACCAGCTAAGCTACTTTCAGTGATGGCTTTTTTACAAAATCTTTTCAAGACGTCCAGGCCCGAGGGATTACCTGATTTTTTCAACACCTATTTAAATTCCGTTGAAAGCATCGATAACCGAACTCCGATCAAAAGTTTGAAGTTTGTGGTCTTTGATACTGAGACTACGTCATTAGAAAAAGATGCTCGGCTTTTATCTATCGGGGCCATTAAATGCACAACAAATCAATTAGTAGTCGACGATATGCTGGATTGTTACATTTTATGGGAAGAAAACCCGGGAAAACCTGAAAATGTGGAGATCCATGGCATTACGAATCGACAATCTGAAAGTGGCGTAAGTCCAAAAGAGGCAATAGAGCAGTTTGTAAAATTCATTGAGGGCGCTGTACTAGTAGCCCAACATGTTGATTTTGATGTGGCCGTGATCAATAATACTTTAAAGAGATATTTTAAAGGAGCACAATTAAAAAGCCCTTTCCTGGATACGGCCCGGCTGGCCATAAGACTTGAGCAGTCGCGTTTTGACAGAAGTACGGTTGATCGAAAGCAATATACACTTGACGCACTCATGGAGCGCTATAAAATCCGGCCGCTCGAGCGGCATTCAGCCATTGGAGATGCCTATTGTACGGCTATCTTATTAATGAAGTTGTTATCAAAACTTGGAGGCAGAGGGTTGAAGACGTTGAGAGATTTAAAAGCAATCTAATGTAATAGTTGTCTGACCACTCCAAGTGGTCGGACGACTAAGCGCGAAAAAGTCTAGTTGTAAGTCTTAATTGTTCTTAAGTCTCTCTTGTAACTCGAATCAAACCACTAACATTAAGATACTCAAGATGACAGTATGATTTACCAGTTTACAACCCGAAATTCTATGAGGTATGTGAAGTTAAAATAAACCAAGGGAGCTATGGGCTCCCCTGGTAGGTTATACGCTTAAGACCCTTTCAATTTGCCAATAAGCAGCAACTATACTAATGTATTCAATACCCAAGAGCCAGAAACCCACGTCAGAAAAAAAGCTAATATAAGTTCCTCCATAGGGTATGATAAAAAATGGGACCGTAATTAAGGAGTCAAAGGTTAATGCTACCACAAACAACATTGCACCTAGCACAAAACCATTGGTTTTATGCCCCTTACGGTAGTAGACATGAGCCCCCAGAGTCGACGCTGGAATAAGTGCTACTGAAAGGACCCAGTTTGCCTGTAAGTCAGCATCAGGCATTACGGGAAAAAGGTGAGATGCCACAAATGCAAGCACTCCTAATACCCATACTATGCCACCTGAGATCATCGCACTTTTGATAGTAAGGCTTTTCATGATTGATACTGATTTAAGATGTCACGGATTGATTCCAGACGCCCGTTTTGGCTGTCTTTTTAACAAAAGCTCTAAAATCGGTAGCCGGCCTGCCCAAAACTTTTTCAATGTCATTTGATACATCCTGGTTTTCAGGATTACCCAGGACCTCTCTGAATAGATAATCGAACAACAAAATATAATCGTCCGGCACACCCGCCGCTTTCATGGCTGCATTGTATTCCTCTTGTGATATCGACTGAAAAGCTATTTCTCTCCCGGTTCCCCTGGCAATTTCATCTACTATTTCTTTAAAGGTCATTTTTCTTGGCCCAGTAACGGTAATAACTTGGCTGTTATAAGCGTCATTTAGTAGTACTTCTGTCACTACTTCGGCAATGTCATCAGCATCTACAAAGGGTACCTCAGCGTCAGGCATAGGCAATGCTACACGTCCTGCTTGTATAGGGTCCAGCAAAAAGCTTTCACTGAAATTTTGATTGAACCACGACGCTCTTACTACAGTATAGTTTAAGCCGCTATTAGCTACAATGTCTTCACATGCTTCGGCCTCTTTTTCTCCTTTCCCGGAAAGAAGTACTACTTTTTCTAAGCCTGCTTTTAGTGCGGCATCGGTTAGCGTTTGAATGGCTTTTTTAGCTCCGGGAACAGCCAGGTCTGGGTAATATACAATATAGGCGAGATCCATATCTTTCAATGCCTGTGCATAGGTAGATGGATCGTCCCAATCAAATGCCGGGTCATTATTCCGTCCGCCAATGCGTACGTTGTGGCCTTGAGCCGTAAGATTTTGGACTACTCTTTTTCCGGTTTTACCGGTTCCTCCGATTACTAAGATATTACTTGTCATTTTTATAGGGTTTAATAATGAGAATTGATTTAAAGTCTTATTTAATAGTCAACATTGTTGACACTAGCATGAGCGAGAAAGAGAGCACGGCAAACGCGGTTCGCACGGTGTGCAGCTTGTTCCATTTTGCCTCATAGGTGCTCCTATGTTGGTTTACCTCCTCAACACTTAGATCCCTAAGGTGAAGTGCATCCAGTCCGTTATTCAGTGGCACATTGCCGAGAGCAGTAACTAGTAGGGTTCCGAGGAAATATGTTGCGAGGGCTGAAAGTATTAGCCAAAACGCTGTAGTTCCCCGATGCAGGTATAGGCTTGTGGTTTGGGCCAGCATAGATCCAAAAAAGATTAGCATAAAAGCCGGATTGATAATGGCCCGGTTGATAGCCTGCATGGTTTCAATGTAGGTTTGATCTGCAATACGTTTGGTGCCAGGTATTACTGAGAATTCCCATGCATAAAAAAGTCCGGCTGATAACCCGGTTAAAAAGAGGGCTGCGATTAAAGTAATTGACTTTGTAGTAAGTTCCATTCGTACATCATTTATGTTTGATGATGTAAAGTTGAAAGCTTGCTAAGCCAAAATCTTGACCCTTTGTGCCAATGATTTGACACTTTAAGCCAAAGGAGGATTTAACCTATCTTTCGGAATTCAAGTGGCGAATATCCTTTCCAGCGTTTGAAAGCGCGGTTGAATGCACTTTGTTCGGAGAAACCGGTTTGAAAGGCAATCTCAGCTATGGTTCTAGAGGTGTTTTTGAGCAGTTCTACAGATATCTCCTCCTGTACCCTTTGGATAAGATCCCTGAATGTGACCCCTCTTTCGGAAAGTCTACGCGTAAGTGTGCGGTTGCTCATGCCTAAATGCTCACCCACCTCGGCGATGCCTGGGATCCCACTAGGTAATGCGTCTCTAATGAGTTTTTCTACATCTTCAACCATTTTATTCGAGTTTACCCGGATGCCTTTTGTCTCCTCTTCGACTCGCTCCACTAAAAAACGATTGATGCTCTCATCTGCCTTGGCAGTGCGTGTTTCAAGATCCGTAGTACGGTAGGCAATATAGTTCTGCGGCTGTTCAAATTTTATTGGACATTTGAAGGCTTTATGGTAGTCGGCAAGGTCTTTCGCAGCCTTATGCTTAAATGACAACTCAACAGGCAGAATTTCAGCTT
>JBCDHA010000467.1:0-3707 GCA_038750705.1 Bacteroidota bacterium | reverse complement strand
TGTTCATTCCAAATATCAACATTGGCTCGTAATTTTTGCTGTAAGCGAAGTAATTCTTTTTCCTCTTCCGCAGAAAGTTCAATTTTATTATTTAACCAATTATCTAAATCTTGGCAATTTGATTTACTGTCTAAGCCAAATTTATCTGCAATATCTTGACGGCTCCAAAATTTGAATGATTTATTTTTCATCTACCTCTTTTTTCATCAAAGATACAATTTTTATTTTTTCATTTTCTTATACCACATTCATTGTATATACATAAGTCCACTTGCCAAGTGGCACTCCATTTTTAAGTGATCCGCTCATGCGGTTTCGCCAAACTTAAATCAAATCATCTAATAACAGCTATACGCCCGCAAGCCAAAGCATCAATCTGTGGAAGCATATTATAGACAAGGTTGTTGCCGTTAAAACATAGTTCTGCCCTATTCCCACCTCTTTCCTCGTTCCAAACGTTGTCCTTGGTTTGATAAAAAAGGGCTACCGTATAAAACAGACAATCCGTTTTAGGCTTTATCGTTCTTTGAAAATTAGTCGGTTCTTCCAAAGATGCTAATCGAGTCACCCCGTAGCTAAATAAAGGTCGCTTATCCAGCGTCATCGTGTCTGACGGTAAAAATACTTTTACAAAAGTATTCGGAGCACCAGGAATTGAGATGGAATCCGCCGAAAAACTAATGGATATTTCTACTGGATGCCCCGTTTCATTCATCACTCGGTGGTAGAATACTAGGTAGCTATAATTAAAATGTTCCTCGGTAGGCCCCATGTAAGGTCCACCTTTGGGGAAACTATTTTGGATAATGACTCCATTTTTTTCGTGCTCACTGTACCATTTTGTGCCGGTATTTTGTCCCTTAGCGAAAAAGCAACATAGTGACAGGTAGATAGTAGTTATTGCGAGTCTCATAGTTTGATTATTTTTTATGGTAGCTGCTTATTTTTTCCCTAAATGTTCCGTCAATATTTAGTATGCTTGTGACATTATGAGAAAGTCATGTGGTCTTCCACTTAACTATTCGACGTTTTTCTAGAGTAAAATATATCATTTCTAGCTTTCCTCTCCTACGAGATTCAAACGACAGCTGGGCTAAGACAATCAATGATTAGCCTATTAATGAGACGACCAATATTCAATAGTATAGTTATTGAAAGAACCACTTTCTTACTCTGAATGTCGCTGGTGAGGATTTGCAATCCGCAACCAATATTGGCTCGCCTCTGGCGGTGCGACGAGCAAAGTCGCATTTTAAATACTGTTAAACGTAAATTCTACCAAAAGGTATCGTCCTTGGATTTTATGATTTAACCTAATATGTTGCTATTAGTTTCTTATTCGAGTATGCGTAATTGGTAACGATTAGGTGTAAAGCCTCGAAGACAAAAGCACCGAAAGGAATACACTCGTGAGAGTAATTCTAAATGTCTTAATACCAAAGACTGGGCGTTTGGAAAAGATGATAGGTGTAAATTAATTGAACTACCGTAGCCTTCGTAAGGCGAGACAAGTGAAAGGTATTGATACACTTGTACCAAAAGGTAAAGGGTAAAGTTACTGTTAGCCGCTATAAACAGTACGCAACTAAACATTCCCTCGGAGGATAGGTAGGCACTAAGTCATCAGTAGTTTTTTTTTAAAAACTACAAATGTATTTAAAGCGGAACTCGGTAAGCCCAATTATCTCCACCCAGCAGTGGTAAAACGGTTGTAAAACCAATTAAAGGATAAGTGGGTAAACGATGATGGAAAAAGCGAATGCTCTACGGTAATAGTGGAGATAGAGGGAACTACCTCGCACGAAAGTGAGCCCACTTCCATCAGGTGTTCTATCACAAGAAAATTGTATTTAAACTTTCCCATTCAGAAAAGCGGAAGATATGAGTAGTTGTATGCCATTCTTAAAATGTATGACTGTAAATAACGCATCTGAAGCTATGGCTCTAGCCGAGGCTAGAGTAAAGTGGCATTTGATAGATTGGCAAAAAGCTACCACCATAGTAAAGTCGATACAAGGACGTATTGTGAAAGCAGTCCAAGCAAAGTCGTGGAAGAAAGTCAGAGCCTTGCAAAGATTACTTGTCAACTCCACGTCCGCCAAAGTCTTAGCCATAAGGCGAGTAACCGAAAACAAAGGAAAACGAACCGCAGGGATAGACGGAGAAACATGGGGAAGTCCAAGTAAGAAATTTGAAGCCATCGCCAAGCTGCATACCAGAGGGTATCAAGCCAAAGCAGTCAGACGGATAAGTATCCCGAAGAAAAATGGCAAAAGACGACCACTTGGCATTCCTACCATGAAAGATCGAACCATGCAAGCACTCTATCAGCTAGGCTTAGACCCTGTGTCAGAAACCTTAGCAGACAAATCATCTTATGGCTTCCGTTTCAACAGAAGTTGTGCAGATGCCACCCAAGCCTGCTGGCGTTTACTATGTAAAACCAATAGCCCTAGATGGGTATTGGAAGGAGATATTCGAGCTTGTTTCGACCAAATTGACCATCAATGGTTACTGCAACATATTCCAATGAATAAACGCATACTCCACCAATGGTTAAAATCAGGGTATATGTCCAAGCAACAACTATTCCCGACAGAACAAGGAACGCCACAAGGGTCGATCATCTCTCCAACGTTAGCTAATATGGTTTTGGACGGTATGGAAAGGGCAATAGATGAAGCACTACAGATCAAATGGCGAAGAGTAGCTGGAAGAAATGATAATCCTCATAGAATCCACCTCGTTCGTTATGCGGATGACTTCATCGTCACCGCCGATAGTAAAGAAATCTTGGAAGAAAAGGTACTACCTGCCATCGCAGACTTTCTTGCTCCAAGAGGACTTCATCTATCGGTTGAGAAAACGCTCATTACCCATATTGAAGAGGGTTTTGATTTTCTGGGTAAAACCATCAGAAGGTTCAATCAAAAGACCTTGGTTCAACCCAGCAAGAAGAGTGTGCAAACATTTCTTGACAAAATCAAAAAGGTCTTCGATCAGTACAAAGGTGCCAAAACCATCGATCTCATCTATAAATTGACGCCGATGATTAGAGGATGGGTGATGTATCATCGCATGGATAGTGCCAAAACTACATTTGCCTACCTAGATCATCGCATCTGGCAAATGTCTTGGCAATGGGCATTACGCCGACATCCAAATAAAGGCAAAAGATGGATTAAATCCAAATATTACAGGAATCATAACGGATTTGATTGGACTTTCTTTGCCTTGGATGAGGATAAAGCACCTGTAAATCTATTTCGTGCAAGTATCACTCCAATCAAAAGGCATGTTGAAATTAGAGTAAAAGCTAATCCCTATGACCCAAAAGATGAAATGTACTTTGAGCAAAGAATGGACAGGATAATGATGGACAAGCTAATTGGAAAACGAATGGTGAGATACTTGTACGCCCAGCAAAAAGGTTGTTGTCCAGTTTGTAAACAGAAGATTACTAAGGATACGGGCTGGAATACACACCATAAACTCGCCAAACATTTGGGAGGTAAGTTTGACAAAGATAACTTGGTTTTACTTCATCCTGTCTGCCATCAACAAGTACATTATCAACCAGAATCGGTTAGGACTGCTGCGCTGACCATAAGCGTTTAGAATGCTTGAGCGGTATGCGGTGAAAGCCGCTCGTACCGTTCTTAGGGGAGAAGGGAGGAGTAATCCTCCCGACTTACCCGAGAAAGTAG
>JBCDHA010000466.1:0-3710 GCA_038750705.1 Bacteroidota bacterium | reverse complement strand
TTATTCACCTCGTTGGTGGCAATGCGATAAAGCCAGGCTGAGAAGGGCAATCCCCTAAACTCATACCTCTTTAAATTCTCCAGTGCTTTTACAAAGGTTTGTGAACACAAGTCATCAGCAAGCTCCTCATCATCCGTCCTTCGATAGATAAACTCAAAAATTCCTTCAAAATAATGATCATAAATGACACTGAAAGCTTTGATATCCTGTTTAGATGCCTCTATGATCTGCTGCTCTGCAGCGATCTCTTCATCGGTCATATGTCTGGAGGTATTCAACTTGTTCAGGTCAATGATCAATGGCATAATCACTAGTTTATAGAAAGACACAGGTTGTTCGAAATTTTTCCGCTCAAAATAAATTTGATTGTTTGGCCTTTTATTAATTTATACATTTATCAGCCTACAACAAATCGGAATCATGAACAAACGCCTTGCCTTTATAGCTCTTCTTTTTTTAGGATGCGCTACCCTCTCTAATTCCATAGCCCAGCGAAAAAAGAAGTCTGCATCCACTATAAATACCTCTGTCATTGCCTCGAAAACCAATGGCATGAAAAAGTATGAGGGGTTTTTCAACTTCTACTACAATGAAAAGGAGGATAAGATACTTTTAGAAGTAGATAAGTTCGATCATGAATTTTTGTACGTCAACTCGTTGGCGGCAGGAGTCGGTTCAAATGATATCGGACTGGACAGAAATCAACTGGGAAATGAGCGCGTGGTTAAATTTGATCGCAGAGGTCCCAAGATATTGCTTGTTCAGCCCAATTACAGATACAGAGCATTAAGTGACAATGAAGATGAGCGCAAGGCCGTAGAAGATGCTTTCGCAAAATCAGTTCTTTGGGGGTTTAAACTGATCACGGAAGAAAACGGGAAAGTGTTAGTTGATGCTACTGATTTTCTAATGCAGGATGCGCATAATGTGATTGGCCGATTAAAAAATTCCAGACAAGGGAACTACTCTCTCGATAAAAACCGATCTGCCTTTTATTTGGAGCGCACCAAGAACTTTCAGAAAAACTCCGAATTCGAGACCACACTCACTTTCAAGGGTTCTCCCGCCGGAAGGTACATTAGAAGCGTAACTCCTACCAACACCAGCTTTACCGTTAGACAACACCATTCTTTTGTAGAACTACCTGATGATGAATACATCCCCAGGAAATTTGATCCAAGGGCGGGTTATTATGCCACAATGTATATGGACTACGCCACCCCTATCAGTGAAGACATCGAAAAAAGGTTTATTACACGACATAGACTAAAAAAGAAAGACCCTACAGCAGCTATTAGTGAAGCCGTAGAGCCAATAGTCTATTACTTGGATCGCGGAACCCCTGAACCCATAAGATCCGCACTTTTGGATGGAGCCCGGTGGTGGAACCAGGCATTTGAGGCAGCCGGTTATAAAGATGCTTTCCAGGTAAAGATACTGCCCGAAGATGCTGATCCAATGGATGTGAGATACAATGTGATCAACTGGGTGCACCGGTCTACCCGTGGCTGGTCTTATGGCACCTCCGTCACTGATCCGAGAACAGGAGAAATCATAAAAGGCCATGTATTACTTGGTTCACTTCGTGTTCGTCAGGATTTTCTTATTGCTGAGGGGCTTTTAGCGCCGTATGAAGACGGGACAGAGGTACCTGCAGCCATGCAGGAAATGGCCTTGGCCAGATTAAGACAGCTTTCGGCTCATGAAGTAGGCCACACCATCGGCCTGGCACATAGCTATGCCTCTAGCACAGAAGGTCGTGCATCAGTTATGGATTATCCACACCCTGTGGCCGAAATCAAAGATGGTAAAATAGATTTATCCAATGCGTATGACGGCAAAATAGGCGCGTGGGACAAAGTAAGTGTTGCTTATGGTTATCAGGATTTTCCCAAAGGCGCTAATGAAAATGAGGAATTGGAAAAGATTATCCAAAAGTCATTTATAGATGGACTTACCTTCATTTCTGACCAGGATGCACGGCCACAAAGCGGAGCGCATCCTTATGCCCACCTTTGGGACAATGGTCAAAATGCATCTGAAGAGCTTATGCATGTGCTCGAGGTAAGAAAAATAGCTTTAGAGAATTTTGGAGTGAAGAACATCCGAAAAGGGGTACCCTTTGCCAAGCTCGAAGAGGTTCTGGTACCCATTTATTTTTATCACAGGTACCAAACGGAAGCGGCAGTTAAGTTAATTGGTGGGTTAGATTACCGCTATGCACTCCGGGGTGACGGACAATTTACAACGAAGTTTATTGATAAATTTGGTCAGATGAAGGCGATGGATGCGCTTATGGCCACTTTGAGTCCCGAGCACCTACTTGTTCCTGAAGAGGTGATTAAGATTATACCCCCGAGACCTATGGGATATTCTCGAAGCAGGGAAATAATTAATATTCGCACAGGAGTAACCTTCGACCCCATTGGTGCTGCGGAGAGTGCCGCTAATATGACCTTGTCCTTATTGCTGAATCCGGCAAGGGCTCAGCGTTTGGTAGAGCATGCGGCTAGGACCAGTGAAGTACCAAACTTAAATGAAATTCTGGACAAACTTATTTCAGAAACCGTACGGTTAAGAATGGGGACAGGGTATAAAGCAGAGGTCCAACGAACGGTAAATGCACTGGTTGTTGAAAATTTGATAAAACTCAGCGCAAATGACAATAGCAGTCATCAAGTAAAAGCTATTGTCAATTTTCAGCTTAACAATTTACTCGATTGGTTAAAAGCTAAATTGGCCGCTAACCGTGACTCCAGGGCACATTATGAATATTTGGAATTGATGATCCAGCGCTACTTTGATCGCCCTGAAGAGTTTGAATTTAATGATCCATTAAACCCTCCGGCCGGTTCGCCCATTGGCATGGGGTATAGATGCGAAAGCCCTGGCTTTGTGTATTAAAGATTGATCAAATGAGATACAGTTGGGTGCTGGCCGTACTACTATTATCATCACTGGCCTGCCAAACAGAAGATGAAAAGAACCTTGACCTGTTAGAATCCTACCTTGTCGGTAGTTTCAATAGCAGGGAGCAGTGGCTGAGGGATTCTTCTTATTTCAATATTCATCTTAATGTTAGTCCTATATGGGAAAATAAAGGTTATGATGGAAGGTGGCTTTATGTGGAGCAGGCTGCTGCCTCACAACTGGATTTCCCGTACCGGCAAAGAGTTTATCGATTATCAATAAATGAGGCTAAAGAATACGTTAGTGCTATCTATTTGATCAAGGACCCCATAAGATTTGCAGGTGACTATAAGCTTGATAATCCGTTGTCTGGCTTAACGCCAGATTCTTTGGAACTAAAAATAGGTTGTGAAATAATTCTACAAAGAACAGAGAATGGATTTGAAGGGCAAACGGGGGTAAGGACCTGTAACAGTGAACTGCGTGGCGCTTCATATGCCACGTCAAAAGTAGTGTTAACGGCTACTCAACTCACTAGCTGGGACCAAGGCTTTAATGCAAGTGGCGAACAAGTTTGGGGTGCAGAAAAAGGGCCTTATATCTTTAAAAGAAAGAAGGTGTATGACGACTGAAAATATTTCGTTCGATGAACTTTACGAGCACCAGCGCATTGTAGCAGACCCTAACCAGACCCTAATAAGAATTGATAAATTCTTAATGGACCGCCTGCCGAATGTAACCAGAAGTAAGCTGCAATCAGGAATAAAAGATGGCTTTGTAAAGGTGAATGGGAAGGACAT
>JBCDHA010000465.1:0-3717 GCA_038750705.1 Bacteroidota bacterium | reverse complement strand
GGCAAAGATCACTTAATGGATTTTACTTTAGATGAACTTATGCTTCAGTTGGATACGGAGCAGTTTTATCGGGCTAACAGGCAGTTTATTGTTCATTTCAAAGCCATTCAAAAGGTTCATAAATTTCACAAAGGAAAATTGCTTGTTGAGCTTATCCTTTCGGCCGATGAGCCGATTACCGTGAGTGCAGAGAAAGCCAGTGATTTTAAAGGGTGGTTAGGAGATAATTAGTTCTATTCGAGGTGTAGACCTGGTCAATAGTACTGAACCTGGTATATCAGATGCAATAACTGCGACCTATTAATATGGGTTGAGTTGATAGTAACTACTTATAAGGGAGTGTTAAAAATATATAAAAATCTCAGTGGCAATTCGGGTATAAAGGCTTATGACATAGGAGATGATTTCATTATTGTTGCTTTTGTCACAGGTGACATCTATCGATATGATTATAGTATGCCAGGCAAGGAGCATGTAGAAAATATGAAGTATTTAGCGCAAGAAGGGTTCGGTCTTAGCGCCTACCTTAGTAAGGCAGTAAAAGGGAAATACGCCAGGAAATTATGAAGCGCCCATGATGCAATTCTTAAGATCTTCCAAAAGTAGCAGGGTTTCGGAGATTTTATAATTGCCTTACCCTATTTGGCGGATAGTATTGAATCTTACCACATTTGTGAATATTTTCGAATAACCTACTAATTAAAATTTGAATGAAGGCTCTTATCCTTACTTTCCTCCTGAATGCTTTAGTCACCTTCGGAGCATCCGGTCAGCGGTTTCGCGACCAAATCTTTAACCAGGTATCGAGAAAAACAGTCAGTTATCTTAAAGGCAGAGACCTTCAAATGGATATCTATCAACCCACGGCAGATACGAAAAAAGATAGACCCGTGCTACTCTATGTCCATGGAGGCGGCTTTGCCGGCGGCGCAAGAGATCAACCTGAAATCATTGATTTTTGCAAAAACATGGCCAGGCGGGGAATAGTCGCGGTCAGTATGTCATATACGTTAGTAATGAAGGGGAAGTCGTTTGGGTGCGATCAGGCAGCGGCTAACAAGCTCAATGCCTTCCAGTCGGTAAGTAATGAAATAGTCGCCGCTTCTAACTATTTGATCGAAAACAAAGAAGAGCTAAGGATAAATACCTCACAAGTAGTATTGGCCGGGAGTAGCGCGGGAGCGGAAGCTGTACTGCATGTCGCTTATCAAAATAAAGCCCGAGCAACGCTGCCATCCGATTTTACCTATGCAGGAGTTGTTAGCATGGCAGGGGCTATACATGACGTTAACTTAATAAATGCGGAAACCGCCATTCCAACACAACTTTTTCATGGCACTTGTGACGACCTGGTGCCCTACGGTACCGCCCCACACCACTACTGCAATGAAGGCGAAGCAGGGTATCTGATATTGCATGGTGCGCAAACTATTACACAAAAACTACAGGACCTTAACAAAGGTTATTATCTGGTAACAGCCTGCAATGACAACCATAACTGGGCCGAAAAACCATTTAAAGAATATCGCGCTCAGGTAGCTGATTTTATTTGGCAGGATGTTCTTCAGGAGAAATTCAGGCAGATACATCAAGTAATTACTACTAATAAAACGTGCTCTATTGCAAGCGCTCCTGTGGTATGCCAATAAGATGTGTGAAGGTTACCGTTTATTCTAATTTAGTCGCGTTTGAGAAAAGATTTTTGATTTGGAATCATTTGCTAAAAACCCCCTTTGTATTCCTAAGGGCAGTTCTTAGTTGCTCCCGCCAAATGGCCGGAGGAGGTAGTTTTCAGCTTTGGAGAAAGATCTTCTCTCAAACGCTTTAAAGACGCTTTTTTCTTGTTCAAAAAATTTTAGTTGTATACCGGTAATTCTAATTTTCCTTTTTCATATGCCCATACGGATGCGCTAGTCTGCCCATTTCTTAAACAGAGCAATAGCATTATGCCCCCCAAAACCAAAGGTGTTGCTCATGGCGTAGTTGATTTCGTGAGTCGCCGCTTTACCTAATGTCAGATCGATACCTTTGGGTAGATCGTCATCCGGATTTGTAGTGTTGATAGTGGGCGGAATCATATTGTTGTTCATTGCCATGACTGTAGCTACCGCTTCTATGGCCCCGGCAGCGCCAAGCAGATGACCCGTCATGGACTTTGTCGCACTCACCCTAACGGTTTTGTCACTTTCAGCATAAAGTCTTGTAATTGCATTTAATTCCGATTGATCACCCACGGGTGTACTGGTAGCGTGCAGGTTAATGTAGTCAATCTCTTCGGGACTTATCTGAGCGTCGTCCAAAGCCATCTTAATGGCTAATCTGGCGCCTAGGCCTTCGGGGTGGGTTGCCGTGGAGTGGTAAGCGTCATTTGACATACCGCAACCTACTACTTCAGCATAAATCTCGGCACCTCGTGCTTGTGCATGCTCCAATTCTTCCAAAATTAAAGCACCTGCCCCTTCACCCATTACAAAACCGTCGCGTTCTTTATCAAAAGGCCGAGAGGCCGTGGAAGGATCATCATTTCTTGTAGAAAGAGCTTTCATAGCATTGAACCCTCCAATGCCCGCTTGCGTGATGGGCGCCTCGGAACCACCAGCTATCATCAGGTTCGCTTTACCCCAATGGATATAGTTAAAAGCATCCATAATAGCAGAAGTACCGGAAGCACATGCGGAAACGGTACAGTAATTAATACCTCGCAGGCCATACTTCAAGGCCACTGCCCCGGAAGGTGTATCCGAAAGAATTTTAGGAATAAAGAATGGACTGAATCGCGGTCCCTGACCAGCCCTGGCGTATTCGATCACCTCACTTTCAAACGTGCTGATACCACCATTCCCAGATGCCCAGATCACCCCGAATTTATTTGCATCTACATTCTCCAGGTTCAACCCGGAATCGGCCATGGCTTCTTCCGAGGCAATGAGTGAGTAAAGGGTAAATGGATCATTCTTACGAATGGTCTTGCGATCAAAATGATCTTCCAGACAGAAGCCCTTCAACTCACAGGCAAACTTTGTCTTAAAATCAGTCGGGTCAAACTTGGTAATTGGGCCTGCACCACTTTTTCCGGACTTCAGGCCGTACCAAAATTCAGCAACATTATTACCAATGGGAGTCAGGACTCCCATACCGGTTACTACAACTCTTTTCATTTTATCAGATCTTTAATCAATTGAGATTTTATTACTTCATATTCCTTATTTCCAAGTACCCTGGCCAACTGTAAAGCCCCGGCCATGGATGAACAAATAAGTGCTGCACGATCAGAAGCTACTCCGTCGAACTTAAACTCACCTGCATTCCGCGCCTCTTCCAGAATTTGCGTCAACCAGTTTTTCATAGCTTCGACCAATTGATTCAACGCAGGTCGTAAATGAGCAGGAAGGGTAAACAAGTCTGTCGCCAATGCGCCCATCAAACATACTCTATTCTGCCGATTGAGGTTATCATCATAGATCTTAAGGAACCGGTTTAGCTTACTGATATAACTCTCATCGTCATGCTTGGAGACTTCGATCATACTTTGAAAATGCCGTTCTGATTTCTCCAAAACTGCTTTAAGCAAGTCTTCCTTCTTTGGAAAATAATAATGGATCGCAGCATTCCTTATGCCAAGCTGTGTGGCAATGTCATAGTAGCTGAAAGCATTGTAGCCATTCTGTTGAATATGGTTCTCGGCCAGCGCTATGATACTTTCTCTGGTTGAAAGAG
>JBCDHA010000464.1:0-3721 GCA_038750705.1 Bacteroidota bacterium | reverse complement strand
TGGGCCGGGCTCTGCTTCAGTGTGGATGCATGTGGCTTACACGGGCCCTAAGGTTTTGAAAATAGATGCTGAAGGTTTTCCCGTGCAGCCCTATGGTGTCCGGGATAATCCAAACTCAGTGCTTGATGTGGCTGATATCGTCTTTGTAAATCCCGCAAATACCGGTTACTCAAGGACTCTACCTATCAAAGGTGATGAAGTGAAACGTGATATGTTCTTCGGTATTAATGCAGATATTAAATACCTGGCCGAATGGATCAATACCTGGGTTTCGCGCAATAACAGGTGGCTTTCGCCCAAATATATCATTGGTGAAAGTTACGGCGGTACCCGTGTGATGGGCCTGGCCGGTGAGCTTCAGGCCAGGCAATGGATGTATTTAAATGGTGTGATCATGGTATCGCCTGCCGATTACCTGATATTCAACTCCGACCGGCCCGTGTCTTTTGGGCTGAACCTACCCTACTTCGCCGCAGCAGCCTGGTACCACAAAGCTCTTCCTGTAGCATTGCAAGAAAAAGATCTTTTGGAAATACTTCCGGAGGTAGAATCCTACGCTATTGATAGCTACATGCCTGCCATTGCAAAAGGAGGAATGATCAATGAAGCAGAAAAGGACGAGGTGGCCACTAAAGTAGCCTACTACTCAGGGCTTTCGAAAAAGGTTGTTTTACAACAGAACCTGAACATTCCTACACGGTTCTTCTGGAAAGAACTGCTCCGGGACAAGAGCGGGTATACTATTGGGCGACTGGACAGCCGATACCTGGGACTCGACGGTACAGAGGCCGGCGATGCCCCGGACTACAGCGCTGAATTAGATGCCTGGCTCCATTCGTTCACGCCGGCCATTAACTACTACATGCGCTCTCATCTCAACTTCAAGACAGACCTCAAGTATAACATGTTTGGCCCGGTGATACCTTGGAATAACGATAATAACGAAGTGCGCGAGAGACTCAGAGTAGCCATGGCCCAAAATCCTTACTTGCATGTAATGGTACAGTCCGGTTACTACGATGGTGCTACCAACTATTTTCAGGCCAAATACACCCTGTCTCAAATTGATCCAAGCGGAAAGATGAAAGACCGGATGAGCTTCAAAGGCTACAGAAGTGGGCACATGATGTATTTAAGAAACGCAGACCTCAAATCAGCCAACGACGATCTGCGGAAATTCATTCTAACTACCCAGGCTCAGGGTAAGTCCGCCAAATATGAGTAGTAATATCTTTGAGTAATGATGAAAGTCTTAAGACCACTTAAAGTGGTCAAACGACTAGAAGGTTAAATAAATAAGAAAAATAAAATGACTTGATACCTTTCCGCTTTTTTGACGTATACCTCTAAAATAATTTAGTCGAATGCTCAAAAACTATTTCCTAGTCGCTCTTAGAAATTTATCTAAAAACTCCGCTTATTCCACAATCAACATTAGTGGCCTGTCCATTGGTCTGATATGCAGTATTTTAATAGCTCTTTGGGTAATAGATGAAAATACCTATGACCATTTTATTCCCAAAAGAGATCGGCTTCAACAAGTATGGGTCAGCGCTTTTTATGATAGTAAAGTAAATAGTTGGAACTCCGTACCTCTTCCTACCTATGAGGCAATGAAGACGGCCAATAGCCATATTGTAAATTCTGTGGTCACAGACTGGGGGTCTGATCACTTACTGACAGTGGGTGAAAAGAGGATTTATCAAAGAGGTTACTATGTAAGTGAAGAATTTTTGGAAATGTTTGAATTTCCACTTCTTCACGGAGATGCCTCTCAAGTTTTGGATGAGCCCACTTCCATCGTTATCAGTGAGTCAGCAGCAAAAGCTCTATTTGGTGATGAAGACCCAATGAACAAGATAATCAAGATAGATAATGATGATGATTTAAAAGTCTCAGGAGTTTTGAAGGATGTTCCCGGTAATTCTTCCTTTGATTTTGACATTCTCATACCATGGAGCTACCGCAGGAAAGTTAACGAATGGGTCAGGGATAATGAAGATAACTGGGGAAATTACTCTTTTCAGGTATTTGTGGAATTAGATGACAAAACCAAGTTCAACCAAGCAGAAGCGGGCATCAAGGATATGCTCGAAGAAAATAAAGACGACGATGACGAAATGGAGAGTTCATTCTTCTTGTACCCTATGGAACGGTGGCGGTTGTATTCGTCTTTTGAAAATGGCATAGAAAAAGGAGGGCTAATCGAGTATGTTCAGCTTTTTACGGCTATTGCAATACTTATCGTTGTAATTGCCTGTATTAACTTCATGAACCTGGCAACCGCCAGATCACAAAAAAGATCAAAAGAGGTAGGTATACGAAAAACTGTTGGATCGAAGCGTAACGAATTAGTTGTGCAGTTTTTAACAGAGGCCATTGTTATCGCCTTTATCTCTTACATTATCGCCATAATTTTAGTACTCTTGCTTTTGCCTTTTTATAATGATCTGGTTGAAAAACAACTTAACCTTGAATTTAACAACGGTACGTTCTGGCTTGCTTCGGTTGCTATTATTTTTATTACAGGCTTATTAGCCGGGAGTTATCCTGCCTTTTACTTATCTTCTTTCAGTCCAGCATCTATATTAAAAGGGAAAGGCGCAATTGGGGATAACGCCAACTTGCCCAGAAAAATTCTTGTGATTTTACAATTCTGCGTTGCAATCATTCTAATAGTGGGTACCATAGTTATCTATCAGCAAATTGAAATGGCTCGCAGTCGCGATCTTGGGTATAAGCAGGAGCGGTTGATCACCGTCGATTTTACGGAAGAATTACGAAAGAGTTATGACGTATTTAAAAACGACCTTTTAAATTCAGGTTTTGTAGAATCTGTAACCAGATCGAATAGCTCCATTACGAGTGTTAACTCCAACAATTTTATAGGGTGGCCCGGTAAACCGGAAGATTTACGCGTACTTTTTGTTACCGTTAGCGCACATTACGATTACGCAGAAACCATGGGCATAGAGGTTTTACATGGTCGAGATTTCTCTAAAGACTATGCCAGCGATAGTTTGGGTATTTTGATCAACAAAGCCGCATTGGATTTAATGGACCTTGAAGAGCCAATCGCAGGTACAGAACTAGAATTATGGGGTAGTAAGAGGAATCTCGTGGGGGTTCTAGATAATGTTTTAATGGAGTCCCCCTATGAAGAAGTGCGGCCTCTTTTTGTTATACTGGACGATTGGGGTGGTGTAGTAACCATCCGCCTCAGGTCAGGCCAAGAGCTTCAGGCTTCTCTTGGAGGTGTTGAAAACGTGTTCAAAAAGTACAACCCTGCCTATCCATTTGACTATGAGTTTATGGATGCAGACTTTGAAAAAAAATTTACTTATATCAAGCTGACACAAACACTGGCTAATATGTACGCCCTTTTAGCCCTCATTATTACAGGACTTGGCATTCTTGGTCTTGCAGCATTCACGGCTGAACAACGTAAAAAAGAAATCGGAATCCGTAAAGTACTTGGCGCTACAATATCGCAACTAGTTGGAATGATTTCCAAAGATTTTACCAAACTGATTCTAATTGCATTTTTTCTGGCAGCTCCTACCTCCTGGTGGTTGCTTAGCAGCTATCTTGAACGATATACACTTAGAATCGACATCGCATGGTGGGTATTTCCCGTCGCCGGATTAGCGGCATTAATTTTCGCCTTGATCATTGTAGCCAATCAAGCGTTTAGAGCCGCAGCTTCTAATCCCGTAAAGTC
>JBCDHA010000463.1:0-3721 GCA_038750705.1 Bacteroidota bacterium | reverse complement strand
CGCCATGAATCGCCCAGGCTTCTATCGTATGCCAGCACAAAATGATGGCTCTTCATAAAATCGAGATTGTCATTCGTTCTGGCAAATTGTTGGGGTGATACTTCCTCTTCATAAAAAAGAATAGGTGATGGTATCGCCTGGGCGTGCAAGCCATAGGCCAAGCTGAATCGTTGATTTGGGCGCACTTGCCAACTTACCGCTGCACGAGGTTCTATCACCTGATCTTCCGTGTAGCCATGGTATTGAGTATGCAAACCTGCTGTCACGCTAAATTGATCGGTAATCCTGTGCTCAGCCTGCAAAAAAGCCTGATGTACAGAATAAGACTCATCGAGATTAGTATTGGTCAGGAAGTAATCAGGAACGCCATCACCATTTTCGTCAGGTATACCAATTCTATCATCGCGATCCTCGTTACTAAAATCAGGAAGATACCGTTCAGATAGCATCCCCACCCGCATGTTCCATTTAGCATTAAACTTTTTATTTAACGTAGAGGATAGCGTTACCCTGTTTTCTCTATTAGTGGCATTGACGGCCCTAAATTGCGCAATTTGATTGCCGTCAGCATCGTTAACAAAGTTGTCTTGCAGGTATTGGTTATAGTTGGTACTAACTCCAACTGACGTCTTTAAAAAAGTGGTTTTATTAAGTCGTAGCGTATTACTGAGTCCAACAAGACCTAGTTGATTTTCTACAAAAGCATCCTCATTAGGGTTGGCAAACAAATCATCTTCATCGATGTCGTCTCCTAAAAAATCAATACTGCTCAGCCCGCCTAAACCAAATAATTCGAACCTGCCAAGTTTAGTGTCGCCAAAGTTTATTTTGAATGAAAAATCCTGATAGAATGGTGTAGCGCTGGTTCCTGTAGCTGCAACACTGGCGATTCCGTAACGGTAGGACGCGATAAAAGACCCTCCTTTGGATTTTCTAAAAGGCCCTTCTACCATAAACTCCAGCCCGCTAAACGCACTGAGCTGGGCGGTATATTCTGTTTTATCTCTATTCCCATTTCTAAAATTCACGTCAAATACAGCGGCATTCGCATTGCCATATTCGGCTGGAAATGCGCCGGTAAGGAAATCTGATGTTCTTAAAAGGTTGGTATTTAGTGCATTAACTGGTCCGCCCGTAGTGCCCAATGTCGCAAAATGATTAGTAGTGGCAATGGGCATACCCTCGATTCTCCATAGCAGGCCTACCGGCGAGTTACCACGTACTACAATATCATTTCTGGAATCGTTGGGAGCGCTGACACCCGCAAAAGAAGTCGCCAGGCGAGCCACATCATTTCTTCCTCCGGAAAACCGGGTCACTTCTTCCAAACTAAAGGTACGAGCGCTCACCTTAGCCAATTCATTTAACGGCAAGTCTTTATCTGCTTCTGCCGTCACTACTACTTCGTCCAGTTTCTCAACGGACTCTTCAAGTTTAACATTCAGCACTACCTCCTTACCAGCGGTAACCAGCACATTCGGCAGAGAAATGTTTTTGTAGCCCACATATTGCACTACAAGGGTTTGACGACCGTAGGGCACGGCCTCAAGCCGGAAATTGCCATCCAGATCCGTCACTGAACCGATCAACGGGTCCGATCCGATCAATATAACCGACGCTCCAATAATTGGATAGTCGGCCTGGGCGTCGAGCACCGTACCCTTAACCGTCTGGGTTTGCGCATTGAGCAGGTATGCTGAAGATAATACAAAAAAGAAGGTTAATAAATTTTTCATTTGGGGGTTATTTTATTCTCAATCGAATTTCAATAAGCCCAATTGCTTTAAGAAGGTAAATCTGTTTCAGACCAGTATTTTATTGGCTAAGGCAGGAATTAAAAGGCTAAATCCAAAAACTTAGTATCTAAGGCGCTTTTTCGATTTCAAGCGCCCATTTAATGGCTTCACAGGTTCATTTTCGGGTTTGAATCCATTAAACCTTCGTATTAAGCCGTGGAATTACTTATTTTGGGATACAACAGTGAAGAGGATGTTCAATAATTACCGACTTAAGGAAGTTCATGTACGATGGACAGGTATAGCCTTGCTCAGTGTTGTGATGATGCTTCTTTATAAAGAACCTGAGGAAACTTATATTCAAAAGTATGCCACTTCCTTTTTATTTACTTCGTTCTTCTGGAATGGAGCTTTTATGCTCTTTATGAAATTCAGACGGGTATATCCGCAAATCAGGCAAACCCCAAAACGTTTGGTAATAACGGTGTTTTGGATGGCTATTCTCTTGACTTTTGGCGATCCGCTGTTATGTTTAATTTTTGGGTTCAAGGATTGGCAGGCAATACTTGACCCTGCCGTAGCGTTCGATCATTTACCATCAAACTTTCTTGCCTCTTTTGTAGTTGGCAGTATTTATGAAAACGTGTATTTCTTCGAGCAATGGAAAAAGAGTATCCAATTAAACGAAGCTTTAAAAAATCAACAGATCAGGACACAGTTTGAGGTACTGCAAAATCAGATGAGCCCACACTTTCTGTTCAACAGCTTAAACACGCTAACGACGCTCATTGCCGAAGATGGTAATATAGCCATAGAGTTTACAGAAAAATTGTCTGAGGTATATCGGTACATCCTTCAGAATAAAGAGAAGGAAGTTGTGAAACTGCAAGATGAGCTTGAATTTGCCAGAAACTACATTTTCCTTCTAAAAATAAGATATCCTGAAAATTTAAATGTAAGCTTTAACGTTGAAGACAAATACCTGTCACAGAGTATAGCTCCCCTTACTATTCAAATATTACTAGAGAACGCCATTAAACATAATCGTATTTCAAAAACCCATCCCTTGGAAATCGCAATATACGTGGATAGTACCAACTCCATAGTGGTAAAGAATAATCTGCAGAAGAGAAATGTAATCGAAAAATCTACCAAAACGGGGCTGGCGAATATTAAAAAAAGATACGCATACTTCGGATATGACTCTATCAAAATTAAAACTACCGGTGATATTTTTCTCGTGGCCATTCCATTATTGCACATTAAGAGCGACACAGAGCAATTAATGGCCCCTGCCGTTTAAGATGAAGGTAGTAATCATAGAAGACGAAGCGCCGGCTTTTCGCAGGTTTCAAAAAATCCTTGAAGAGGTTGAGCCTGGCGTTGAAATAATTGAAGTGCTAGACAGCGTGGAGGCCAGTGCAAAATGGTTAAAAAACAACCCCTCGCCTGACCTGATTTTTATGGATATCCAATTGAGCGACGGAATAAGTTTTGAAATATTCGACTTAGTACAAATCAGCAGCCCTGTTATTTTCACTACAGCTTTTGACGAATACACGCTGAGAGCATTTAAAGTAAATAGTATTGACTATCTGCTCAAACCCATTAAAAAAGAAGAACTATCGTTAAGCCTGGCAAAATTCAAGCAACTTCGAAGTGTGTTTGGAAAAACTGTTGAAGTGCCTGACCTGAATTCCTTGATTCGTAAAATAAGATTGGACGACAGGAAATACAAAACTCGCTTCCTGGTTAAAAAAGGAGATGAACTCCACTCCATCGAAATATCAGAAATTGCCTACTTTCATACGCGCCATGGCGTTGTGCATTTGGTGACTAGCAGTGGCAAAGATCACTTAATGGATTTTACTTTAGATGAACTTATGCTTCAGTTGGATACGGAGCAGTTTTATCGGGCTAACAGGCAGTTTATTGTTCATTTCAAAGCCATTCAAAAGGTTCATAAATTTCACAAAGGAAAATTG
>JBCDHA010000462.1:0-3724 GCA_038750705.1 Bacteroidota bacterium | reverse complement strand
TGGTGAATTATGATCATCAGGAACCAAGCCGTATTTATGGGCGATTTCATGCGATAGCTGATCCGACTGAATAGTAACGATATTAGAGGCCGCCTGCCGGAAATATTTGATATTCAGCTCATCTAGTTGCTGGCAGAGCCAATCTGTACGATTGAGCAATACCAGCACTTTTTCATACCATCCGTGTGGGCCGTAGGTCATTAGGATCATCCATACGGCTATGGCATTCGCTCCCGAACGGCTTCCAATAACCGTATAATCCTCGCCTTCCACATAGCTGGCTTTGTCAGTATTGGCATAATGGATCAACCCCTTTCTGCATAGAAATATGCCAGTGCCGTAGGGAGCCTGAAGCATCTTATGAGCATCTAACGTAACAGATGAAACCTCGTCATTGCTAAAGTTTAGATCAGTATTTACTGAAGAGAATGGGTAAAAAAAACCTCCATAGGCGCCATCTACATGTATTTTGTATTCTACATTTGCCGATTGTAACGCAGTGGCAAGGCTACTAACTTCATCAACGCTGCCGAACATCGTAGTCATCATGTTGGCAATGCAAATGAAGAATTTCTTGCCTTGTGCTTTCTGGCTTTTGATTACATTCAGGCAGTCTTCATAACTCATTTTTCGGTCCTCATCATTCACAGGAATTTCCTCAATATCAAGATTAAGGATGTTAGCAGCTTTGGGGCTGGAGTAATGCGCATCTGCACTACACAGAATCACGATTTCTTTAATGTCAGCCTGCTTCTCCTGCAAAAAATAATTTCGGTACATCCATATGGCCTGCATATTGGCTTCCGTACCTCCCGAAGCTACATACCCGTCAAAATCACCTTTACCTTTAAGAATGTCATTGGAACAAATTTCAATCAGTTCCTTTTCTATTTTCTGTGTACCTCTGAAAAAACTTTCAGACTTGCCCAGTGTATGGCATCCGATATGGTTTGGGTTATGAATGAGCGTTGACAGGTATGGTGCATTTTTCAAAAAAGGTGCATCCTGATAAAACACTTTGTCATCTAAATGAGATGCAGGTACGCCTATTATGTTTTCATTGTAATAATTGACATTCTCTTTTAAGGCGCCAAATACTCTTTCTCTTATCGCTTCCGGCGATAGTTTCTTCCAAGGGGTCATACTTATGATTTTAGTGGTTTAACAATGCAGAATGAATCTCTGCGCTGCCTCCCTCATGCGGGTTAGGTATGCTTTGCGAATATAGTAAAATAACGTTCCGTTAGGAAGTAAACAAGCCTTTGAATCATTTCAATAGGTCGTAAGGCTTATTAAGCAGTATCCGGAATTTATACTGTCACTAAGTTTTATCTCGACCTTGAGTGACTATAAAAATTGATTCTTCACCTGCAAAATTTCTCCCATAACACTAAAAGCAATTTCTTTTGCTGATTTTGCTTTTATCGGAAGCCCGATAGGTGCATTTATTCGTGCGATTAACTCATCGCTAACCCCTTTTTCTCTTAGTCGATTCGTTCTTTTAGCGTGTGTTTTCTTGCTTCCTAAAGCGCCGATATAAGCCACCTTAGAGGGTAAAAGTACCTCAAGCGCATTGTCATCAATTTTCGGATCGTGTGACAAAATAGCACAATACGTGTAGGCATCCAGCCTCATATTGCTCAGCACTTCGGAAGGATAGGACTTAAAGATCTTGTCCGGGTTTATTTTGAACATGGTTTTATCTGTAAACGCTCCTCTTGGATCAATAACGATGGTCTCAAAATCGTATAAATGGCCCAACTGCACCAGGTCTACCGTGATATGGGCCGCCCCCACCACAATAAGTTGTGCTTTCGGTGGAAATACATGAACAAAATAAGTGATTCCATCTAGTTCAGTGGTCCGATGTGAACGCTCATCATAGGCCTGTACGGCATGCGTTGAAAGTTTAGGGTTGATGTCGTTTCCACTTGTACTGACTTCGTCTCCATCGAAGCTTAAAAGGGTATTCTTATTTTTTCCATCTTCCAGGCTGTAGATCCAGATACACGGGGCGTTAGACTCCAACTTGGTAACCAGATTTTCAATTATGACACTATCAAAAGAGAACGGCTGCAGAAAAACCTGGATACTTCCTCCACAACTTAATCCAACGGACCAGGCCTCTTCATCTGAAACTCCAAAAGCAAGCCGTTTGGCTTCTTTACTTTCAATTACCCGCTGTGCCTCCTTTACTACTGCGCCCTCTACGCATCCTCCGCTGACGGATCCTAAAATATCACTATTTTTATTTACTAACATTACAGAACCAACGGGACGCGGCGCAGACCCCCAAGTGCTTGTAACAGTGGCGATTGCAGCTGGTAAATTCTTACTTTTCCAGTCTTTAAGTGCGGTAAGATAGTCGATCATTTTAGAGCAGTTTAAACATTTAGATACAAAACCATGTTCAAATTTATGATTAAATTAAGCTTCTTTTAAATTTCAATGTTGCAATCACACTGTAAATGTACTCGGTCAAAAGTGAACCCTGTAAAGGTGTCATGGTGGAGTACTTTTTTGATTGTAATCCTTCCGAAGTGCCCGTTTTGTATCATGGCTTATTCCAGTGCCATTACTATGTGTGGCGGTCCGGCTATGTATGTATCGGAAAATAATTGGGTTTCTTACATGCCGATAGCGCTGGCGTTAGTAGTTGTTTTGATGATCGCCCTTAAATTCAGAGACTTCCGAACATATTTTGCTCTTGCGTTTTCGCTTATGGGTACGTTGCTGGTTATACTCACACACCAAACCATTATCGAGGCAATATTTTATTATCTTGGGACAGCCCTGTTGATATTTGGCATCTGGACTAATGGCAGTTTATTCTCAATATTGGGTATTAAAAGTTCGAAGCGGTCCGTTATAAAAGTTTAATGCCTACAACCAATAAATTAGTTCTTCTAGGCACGGCAAAAGGCCTGGTCATTATTGACTTAATACACAATCCTAAAATAGTTGATGTACATTTTGCCGGTTTTGCTGTCAATATGGTCTTTATCGACGAGCGCAAGGGAAGATGGTGGATAGGTGTTTCTCACAAACATTGGGGACAAAAGTTACACTATTCTGATACCCAGGGAGCAGACTGGTATGAGATTCCAGTGCCTAAGTTTAACGGAGCTAAGCTGCCAAATGGAAATATGGCAAAGTTAAGGCAAATTTGGTGCATGCAGTCCGGTGGCAGTGATCAGCCCAATGTGTTATGGTTAGGAACAGATCCCGGAGGCCTATTCAAAAGTATTGATGGGGGCGAGACCTTTGTCTTGGTAGAGGGGCTTTGGAATCATCCGAGCAGAAGAGGTGAATCGCAATGGTTCGGCGCCGGCAGCGATTTTCCTTATATACATTCAATCGTTCTTAACCCCAAAAATAGTAGTCATTTGTATGTGGCAGTCAGTTGTGCCGGTGTTTTTGAATCTCGTGACAATGGTGCCACATGGCAAGCGCAAAACAAAGGTTTAAAGGCTGCATACCTACCTAATCCAAATGCTGAAGTGGGGCACGACCCGCATGCACTCAAGATTCCCGGTAATCATGGTAATGTGCTATGGCAACAAAATCACTGCGGTATATTCGTATCAACAGACAGTGGGGAAACCTGGAAAGATGTGAGCGCCACTTCGGGTTTGCCATCGTACGGATTTGCCCTGGCGGTAGATGACAATGACCCTGCGCGCGCCTGGGTCATACCTGCTGATAGTGATGAACGGCGTATAGC
>JBCDHA010000461.1:0-3738 GCA_038750705.1 Bacteroidota bacterium | reverse complement strand
GCAGTCTTCCGAACAACTGGCTTCCCAACTCATTGAATATGTCAAAACATACAATCAAACCAGAGCTAAACCCTTTAAATGGACTTATACAGGGGATGCACTTAAAATTAGTTAGCTTATTAAGTAATTACCACACTAGCAGAAGAAATTACTTGGTTATTTAAAGGTCAGTCCGTTTAGGGCTGACCTTTCTTTTTGCCTACGTGTTTTACTTATTTATTAAAATACGCAGGCCTACTGAAAATAGGCCTGCTTCTTTGCTCCACTTTTGCAGTCCAAACAAAAAAGTCGAGCAGTGAAAAATTTAATTCTAGCCTTATTTACAAGTTTTATGTTAATGTCATTTTCGGGTTCAAATAGACCTGAGCATGAGTTGCACGCTATGATGGTTTATAACTTTATTAAGTACATAGAGTGGCCGTCTTCGGGACAAGAGTTTACTATTGGAGTCATGGGAGATGTAAGTGTGTTCAATACCCTCCATCAATGGTATGACGGTAAACTAAAAGGAGGAAAGACCTTAAGAGTAGTTATGTTCAAGTCTATCTCAGATGTTCAGAAATGTAATATCATTTATATGAGTAATCAGTCGAAGGAGAAGCTGAAATCAGTTATCAAAATACTTGAGGGCAAGCCTACATTACTTATTACTAATAAACCTGGATTTGGGCAGCTAGGTAGCGGCATTAATTTCACAGTTAAGGATAATAAACTGCGGTTTGAGCTAAATGAGGACGCTATAAAAACTGCAGGGCTCAATGTGAGCAGTCAGCTAACGGCAATGGCCATAGTACTTTAACAATATGATGGAACCCGAACCGGAAGTACCGATGGAAATTGGGGATATGAAGAATGAACTGAAGATGAGCGCTATGTTTACGGAATTGGTAGAACAGTCGAGTGATGTCATTTTGGTAACCAATAAAGATTTTTTAATTACTTATGTTAACCGAAGTGTCACTTTCCTCGGATTAACAAAAGAAGAGGTTGTTGGTGAAAGCATTTTTGATTTCATAGATCCGCGCAAGGAGGCAGTACTCAGAGATTTTTTGACGTCACGTCTGACAAATGCCAGCAATCCCGTATTGATGGAGGTGTGTATTCCCTGTAAGAATAGGAAAGCAATACATTTTGATGTTTCGTTTATCGATCTTTTTGACGATCCATTAGTCCGGGGTTTAGCCATCACACTCCATGACGTCAGTAAGCGAAAGAAAATAGAAGAGCGACTGATAAAAGCGAATAATGAGCTCGACCATTTCATGTACAGAACCTCACACGATTTAAGAGCTCCGCTGCTGTCTTCACTGGGGTTGATAGACTTGGTTCAACGCGATCCGGATTCTGATAAATACAACTATCTGCGAATGATAGAAATGAATATGAAGAAGCTTGATGCCTTCATCGAAGACATAAATAGCTTTTATCGCAATGAAAGACTGGTTATCGGGAGGGAGATTGTGGACCTTAAACGATTGATAAATGAAGAGCTTAATAAGCTAAGCATGCTCTATGATACTACCCCAATTAGCATTAATCTAAGGGTTGATCGTATTTCTGATTTTTACTCTGATAAAGTTCGTGTAAAAACAGTTTTGAACAATATCATTTCGAACGCCATCAAATATTCAGACAAAGGGAAAAATTATCAAACCATAGATATTGATGTGCAGGTAATGCCTGACCACTGCCAAATTACTGTGCAAGATAATGGTATCGGCATTAAGGAGGAATACCTTAATAAGATATATCAAATATTCTACCGAGCGGATGAAAATGCCAAAGGTTCAGGATTAGGACTTTACATAGCAAAAAACATCCTTGATAGACTGGGGGGTAAAATAAAGGTTAGCTCTGTACATGGAAAGGGTAGCTGTTTTATGGTTAGCTTGCCCAACCTTGTGAACACTGATATTCCTAGTCAGGAGCTTATTGCAGGCTAGCAATTTTACGTAAGCAATTCCTAACTTTGATTGGTGGAAGCTGCCTTTCAAATTAAAGATCAAATGGAGCGAACTTTATCGTTTGTTCGCTCTCCGAAAAGGATTGTTTCACTCGTACCTTCTCAAACAGAGCTTCTATTTTATCTAGGCCTGGGGCAGAGAGTGGTTGGGGTCACAAAGTTTTGTGTACACCCCATTGAAGCCAGGAGCGAAAAGACGATTGTCGGAGGAACAAAAAGAATTCACTTTGATAAGATAACTGCGCTCTCCCCTGATTTGATAATTGGGAACAAGGAGGAAAATACTAAAGAAGATATTCTCCGGTTAGAAAAACACTTTCCAATTTGGATGAGTGATATTCTCACTTTAGAAGACGCCTTGAAAATGGTGAGAGAATTCGGAGAGCTTTTTCAGGTTCAGGAAAAAGCGAATGCGCTTGCAGCTAACATAGAGTTAGAGTTTAATGTTACCAAGAGAGTATCAGGCAAAAAGGCACTCTATTTTATTTGGAAGGATCCATATATGGTGGCTGGTTCTGAAACCTTTATAAATGCGATGTTGGAAAAAGTGGGATTTGAAAATGCTGTATCTCATTTAAAGAGATATCCGAAGCTCAGTACCGCCGATATAAGAGCAATAAATCCTGATGTGATCTTACTTTCTTCAGAGCCATATCCGTTTAAGCCAAGTCATGTGAAAATTCTTCAGCAAGAACTGCCTGATACCCAGGTTATTCTCGTAAACGGGGAATACTTTTCGTGGTATGGGTCACGTTTGGTTGAGGCTCCAAAATATTTTAGGAATTTAGATCTCAGCTAAAGAAAAGCCTGCCCTTTCATAATCTTTCCAATATCCGGGATATGACTTCTTAACTACACCAGGATTGTCAATTTCAACTTTGTTTAACGTTGCAAGTGGCGCGAAAGCCATGGCCATTCTGTGGTCGTCATACGAATGGAATGAATAAGTTCCTGAAGGTAAGAGACCAGGTAGAAGGCTCCAGTGGTCATTACGCTCAATCAGTTGGGCGTTTATTTTACGTAACTCTTTTTGTAGCGCTGCTATTCTATCCGTTTCCTTTATTTTAAGGCTTTCAAGCCCTGTAAAATCTCCTTCTATGCCTTTAGCAGCGCAGATTACAGCTACGGTTTGTGCTAAATCGGGGCAATCCTTGAAGTCAATATTTACTGATGCTTTACTGGCGATCTTCGTAAGCTCCGCACCTGCGGATGTAAATGTAGTAGAAACGCCAAGCTCTTTCATTATATCCGCGATAACTCTATCCCCCTGAATGGAAGTTTTAGTTAAATCACTGAGCAGTAAATCCGTATGATCAGTGAGAGACGCAATGCTATACCAGTAACTTGCCGCAGACCAGTCGGGCTCTACCTGGTATTCCTTGGCTACATAGCTGCCAGGTGGCACCATAATTATAGATCCGTTCCAGTTGGCTTTTATTCCGAAGAATTCCATCACCCGTAAGGTCATGTTTATGTAAGGACGGCTGCCGATGCTGCCTGTAAGCTCAAGGGTTAGGCCGTGCTCCAATAGAGGTGCTATCATGAGCAGCGCCGATATATACTGGCTGCTTACATCTCCTCTTATTCTTATTCGATCTTTTATTTGACGCTTGAAACCGTTTATCTGTAGAGGAGGATAGCCTTCTTTTTCTTGGTAAGCAATAGAGGCGCCTAGTTTCTGTAAGGCTTCAACTAATATTTTAATGGGTCGTTCACACATCCGTTTGGTGCCTGTAAGAACTTTATTTTGACCAGTCACAGCCAAATAAGCGGTT
>JBCDHA010000460.1:0-3751 GCA_038750705.1 Bacteroidota bacterium | reverse complement strand
GCGTACAATAGAACAGCAAAATAATGTACTCGAAGAAAAGGTAAGAGAGCGTACCAAGGAGCTCAAAGAAGCTAACGCAGCTTTGATGAAGTCGAACACGGATCTCGATAACTTCATTTACAAGACGTCTCATGACATCCGCGGTCCGTTGGCTACGCTGCAAGGCATGTGTAATGTGGCGCTGATAGATATTAATGATCAAAAGTCACGTGATTATTTTGATAAGATTGGTAAAACTGCGTTCCGCCTCAATGAGATACTGTCTAAACTGCTGATCATCAATCAGATTAATAATTCGCTTATCGCGCAAAATCCAATCGACCTGGAATATCTGTCGAAAGAAATTGTTCGTGAACAATCCTTTCTATCTGGTCATAATGACATAAAGGTTGAAAACGACATTGGAAAGCTGGATAATTTTCAATCGGATGAGGTGCTTTTGAGGATCATTATCGGCAATCTGGTTTCAAATGCCTTTAAGTTCCATAACAGTTCGAATCGTGTGAGTTCTTGGGTGCGGCTTGAGGCCCACCGGGAAAATGGTCATCTTAAATTAAACGTAATTGACAATGGAATAGGGGTGGATGAAAAAGCCTCAAACAAAATTTTTGAAATTTTCTCAAAGGCCTCAGAGGTTTCCGATACTGCGGGGTTGGGTTTATATCTTGTAAAACTTGCGGTAGAAAAACTGCACGGCAAAATCGATCACTCGAAAACGGATGAAGGTCATACTAAATTCACCGTGGAATTACCGTTAAACTAATGGCACGTCAAACTTATCGAAGAAGGTGATCATAGCGAATTATTGCAAAAACGTGGTCATTACTACAGCCTGTGGGAACAGCAGTTTCCAATGTTAGCCCAAATCGCATAGGTGGTTATGGTTAATAACCTGCATAAATCGTGTGGGTTTTTATTTGAGTCCTGTCCTAACATTATCATTAGGTTTTTTTAATACCGGAATGGTTAAACCTATCTTTACGCTCCAAATAACCAACGATGCCTGATAAGTTTAAAAGATATACAATTACAGCGGCTCTACCCTATGCTAACGGTCCGGTACATATTGGTCACCTGGCGGGAGTATATGTGCCTGCCGATATTTATGTTCGCTATCTCCGAAATACAAATAAAGATGTGGCCTTTGTCTGCGGATCAGACGAACACGGAGTAGCCATAACGCTCAGAGCAAGAAAGGAGGGTGTAACTCCCCAGCAGGTTGTAGATAAGTATCACACAATTATCAAAGGCTCTTTTGAGAAACTAGGGATATCCTTTGATGTTTATTCGAGAACATCGGCGAAGATTCATCATGAAACTTCTTCGCAACTATTTAAAAAGCTGTACGAAAAGGGAGAATTTGAAGAGAAAACGAGTTCTCAATATTATGACGAAGAGGCCGGCCAGTTTCTTGCAGATCGGTATATTATCGGCACCTGCCCGAACTGCTCTTATGATCAGGCCTATGGCGATCAGTGTGAACGGTGTGGAACGTCACTCAGTCCCGATGAGCTGATTAATCCTAAGTCGGCTTTAAGTGGCGCTACCCCTGTAAAAAAAGAAACCAAGCACTGGTTCCTTCCCATGCAGGATTATGAACCCTGGCTCAGAAAATACATTCTGGAAGGTCATAAAGAATGGAAGGCAAATGTCTATGGTCAGTGTAAGTCATGGTTGGATACCGGTCTTCGCTCACGTGCCATGACTAGGGACCTGGATTGGGGTATCCCTGTGCCGGTGGCAGGCGCAGAAGGGAAAGTGTTATACGTGTGGTTTGATGCTCCTATAGGCTACATTTCAGCTACTAAGGAGTGGGCAGAGAAAAATGGTACAGACTGGGAGCCTTACTGGAAGGATGAAGAAACACGACTTATCCATTTTATTGGGAAGGATAATATTGTTTTTCATTGCATTATTTTTCCAAGTATTCTGAAAGCTGACGGTAGTTTTATTTTACCTGATAATGTGCCTGCCAACGAGTTTTTAAACCTTGAAGGTGATAAAATAAGTACGTCAAGGAATTGGGCAGTTTGGCTGCATGAGTTTCTGGAAGAACTGCCAGGAAAAGAAGATGTTTTACGGTATGTGCTATGCGCTAACGCACCGGAAACTAAAGACAATGACTTTACCTGGAAAGATTTCCAGGCTCGTAATAACAATGAACTTGTAGCTATCTACGGTAATTTCGTTAACAGGGCTTTGGTGCTTACCCATAAATATTTTGATGGTGAGCTTCCGGAGGCCGGAGAACTGTTTGATGCTGAAAAAGAGATTACAGGTCGTTTAAAAGCAACTCCTGAAAAGATAGCCGAGGCATTAGAAAGCTTTAAGTTCAGAGACGCATTGTCAGAGTTCATGGATTTGGCACGGGCAGGAAACAAATATTTAGCAGATACCGAGCCTTGGAAACTAATTAAGACTGATCCTGAGCGGGTAAAAACCATTCTCAACCTGGCGCTTCAGGTGGTAGCCAATTTAAGTTTGGTGGGGGAACCCTTTTTACCAAATACATCGGTCAAACTGAAATCTATTCTCAATTTTGAAGAATCAGGATGGGAAAAGGCCGGATCTGATCATTTACTTTCAGCCGGTCATTCTATAAATAAGCCTGAATTGTTATTTGAAAAAATTGAAGATACCGTGATCGAGAGGCAGATTGATAAACTAGAGAAGACTAAATTGGAAAATGAAGCAACAAATAATAAAGTAGCTCCCGCGAAAGAGGTTATTAGCTACAATGATTTTGTAAAAATGGACATGCGGATCAGTACAATACTTGATGCCGAAGCTGTTCCTAAATCCAAGAAGTTATTAAAACTTACTGTGGATACCGGAATTGATACCAGAACTATCTTAAGCGGGATAGCCCAGCATTTTTCTGTGGAAGAAGTAATGGGCAAGCAAGTGTGTGTATTGGTTAATCTGGCACCCCGAAAAATGATGGGGATAGAATCCGAAGGAATGGTTCTGATGGCTGAAAACAGCGACGGCAGTCTTAAATTTATAGCGCCACCCGTGGCTATTGATAATGGATCTACCGTTAGTTGAAATGAACAATAATTACTTGATAAATGCCGCTGTACAAATTGTGCCTCTTCAGGGAGAAAGTCATTATAACAAGTATATTGATGCGGCCATTGCGACCATTCAAAAAAGTGGTCTTAAGTACGCTGTAACACCAATGGAAACCGTGATTGAAGGGCCAAAGCTTAAGGTTTTAAAGTTGCTGGATGAAGTCAGGGAGACAGCCTTACAGGCCGGCGCTGATGAGCTTCTTGTGAATATCAAGCTGCACCTTAAAAAGGATAAAGACGTTACCTTCTCCGAGAAACTGGATAAGTTTGACGGCACTTAGTCGTTGAATTGATTCATGGTCCTGGTTATACCTATAGCACAGAACGCAAGTATCATATCAACGGCCTTATCTATTGAAACCGGCAACTCTTCAAATTCCTGCTTAGAAAAATTGCTCAGTACATAGTCAACCTGCCTGCCTTTCGGGAAGTTATCGCCAATGCCAAATTTTAATCGCGAATAGTTTTGACCTCCGGTAAGTTCTTCAATATTTTTTAAACCATTATGGCCAGCTGCCGATCCTTTAGCGCGCATTCTCAGCTTACCAAAGGGCAGCGCGATATCGTCGGTGATTACAAGTAGGTTTTCTTTCGGAATTTTTAATTCCCTGAGCCAGAAGTTAATGGCCTTACCGCTAAGGTTCATATACGTTGTGGGCTGAATAAGATGTATATGC